>JAJFUB010000051.1 GCA_021372615.1 bacterium
CGCGCCGGGTGGCGTGATCGTTACGGCCCCCGTCGTGACATCCACGTGGAAATGGGCTGAGTACGGCGAAGCCTCGGCTGTGGGCTCCGGCTGAGTATCGCCGCCGCCGCGCCCCCCACCTCCCCCGCAGCCGGCAAACCACGCCAGGGACAGCAAGCCAAGGACCACAATGACCATCCAGCTACCGCGCCGCAAAGACCCGTACATCGCATCCCACCTCCGTGCCGTCTGCGACCCTGGCTGCCAGCAGGTAACCACACCGCCCCTGGCTACCACGGCCTCCCAGGCTATACTACTGTTAGCGTTCGCGGTTCTGCCATATAGTTCCTGCACGTGTACAAGGATTGTCAACGGGTTCCGGCAGCAACGCGATCGGGAGCAGGGCACGACCATGCCCTTGCCGAAGACTATTGGCGTGCGGAGTGAGCTTCGTCTCTCGTCATGCAATACAGTGCTCAGCACCGAGCGCTAACCGAACGGGAGTGACGCCTATGTCGTGGGGCATCATAGCCGGGATTGCCATACCGGTGGTCATCATCCTGTGGCTTGTGGGCATGTACAACGGCCTGGTCAGGCGACGAGTCCAGGTGCAGGAGGGGTGGGCGCAGATTGATGTCCAGCTCAAGCGACGCTATGACCTGATCCCCAACCTGGTCGAGGCGGTGAAGGGCTACATGGTCCATGAGCGCACGGTGCTTGAGAACGTCACCAGAGCGCGGCAGCAAGCCATTGATGTAACAGGCGTTGCCGAGCAGGCGCAAGCCGAGAACCTGCTCACCGGGGCCCTGCGCCAGCTCTTCGCCGTGGCCGAGAACTACCCTCAGTTGAAGGCCAACGAGAACTTCCTGCAACTCCAGGAGGAGCTGACCTCCACCGAGAACAAGATCGCCTTCGCCCGGCAGTTCTACAACGACACGGTGCGCGACTACAATACGACCCTACAGGTCTTCCCCTCCAACATGGTGGGGGCGATGTTCGGGTTCCGCACCAAGCCGTTCTTCGAGCTGGAGGAGGCCGTGCAGCGCGAAGCGCCCCAGGTGCGGTTCTGAGCCCCGGGAGCCCCGGTGGGCGTCACGTCTTGCGCGGGGCTGACCCATGTTCCGTCAGATTGAGTCCAACAAGCGTTGGTCACTCGTCCTCGTGCTGCTGTGCATGGGGATGCTGATCGCCGTCGGGTGGGCGCTGGAGGTCTACTACGACCTGCCCGACTACACCGGCATCCTGGCCGCCCTGGTGGTGGCACTGGTCGTGGCGGCCATGTCGTACTACGGGGGAGACAGCATCGTCCTCGCCGGCAGCCAGGCACAGCCTGTGAGCCATGAAGACGAGCCGCGGCTGTGCAATGTGGTTGAGGAGATGGCGATCGCAGCGGGCCTGCCTGTGCCCGAGGTCTACGTGATCGAGGACGCGGCACCCAACGCCTTCGCCACCGGGCGGGACCCCCGCCACGCTCGGGTCGCCATCACCCGGGGGCTGATGCAGAAGCTCAACCGTGACGAGCTGCAGGGGGTCATCGCACACGAACTGTCCCATATCCGCAACTACGACACGCTATTCATGACGCTGATCGCTGTCCTCGTCGGCACGGTGGTCCTGCTCAGCGATGTCGTCTGGCGCACGAGAGGACGCGGGGTCAGACCGGCCAGGAACTGCGGCGTCATCGTCATCGTTGCCCTGCTCTTCCTGCTGCTCTCACCGGTCGCCGCCAGGCTGATCCAGATGGCCGCTTCACGCCGCCGAGAGTTCCTCGCGGATGCTTCGGGCGCGCTCCTGACGCGCTACCCCCCGGGTCTCGCTTCAGCCTTGCGCAAGATCGCCAGTGACCCCGCCGAGCTGGCCACCGCCACCCGCGCCACACAGCACATGTTCATCGTGAACCCGTTGCGTGGGCTTGGCGGCACCTCGCTGTGGGACACCCACCCGCCCCTGGAGGAGCGCATCAAGCGGCTGGACGAGATGGGTTTCGCGACTACGGAGGGTGCAGCCCACGCGAGGCCGCGAGAGGGCCGGCCAGTTGAGGCGACGGTCGCTCCTGCCGCCGGGAGTATGGCGGCACAGTCGCCGGGCCTCGTGGCCATGGCAGCCGCCACGGCGGGGGCGAGCCAGGCGCCACCTGGGCAGGCTGAGAGCCCCGCCACTCCCACGCGGCCCCCATCGCGGGACATCAACGCCTGCCCGCGGTGCCGCGAGCCGATGGTGCGCGGTCGTCTCGCCGGGCAGACGCTGCGCGGCTGCCGGGCTTGTGGTGGCCTGTTCATCGCGGAGCAGGAGCTAACCCACCTGCTCACGGAGGCCCCCGAGCAGCTTGCCGCTGCCGACCATCGCTACCCCAACCTGGTCGGGAGAGGCTGGCACAGCTTCGCGGGGAAGCTATGCCCGGTCTGCAGCGAGGCCCTGCGGGCGACGCCGCTGCCCGGACACGCACGGATTGTCGTGGATCGCTGCCCGAACGGGCATGGCGTCTGGTTCGATGACGGCGAGGCGGCAGCGGCTACGGACTCGAAGCAGACCCCTCAGGCGCGCTCCTGAGTGCCACGTCAAGCTGTGCCTTGGTCACCTCGTCCATCGCCACCCGCGAGGGTGCTTTCTCACGCACCCCCCACCCGCGGTAGGCCGGTTCCGTGAAGTAGCCACCGCTCAGGACAAGCTGGTTGTACTCCCGGACCAGCTTGTTGAGGGCCTGCTCGGCCTCTCCTACCTCCTCCTCCGCCGCCGCGAGCTGGGCCAGCAGATCGGCGGCGCCGGTGGCCCCCGCCAGGGCAGGCCACTGGTGTAGCAGGGGAAGCAGGGCCGAGGTCAGCTCAGTCTCGGGACGCTGAGCCGTAGCCAGAGAGGTTGCGCCAGTGGCCTGCGTCTGCGCCCGGGCGACGCGCTCGAGGAGCGAGGCGTCCACCGCCCCGGATTGGCGCGCCAGTTGCACGAGGCTTGCGACGCGGGCATGCCGCCGCTGCAGCGCGTCAGCGACGGTCTCGGCCGCCTGCCTGCAGCTCTGATCGAGGCCCGCAAGGCGTTCGCGCCCACCCTTGAGCTTCACGGCTACGACGGCGCCGAGAGCAACCGTGACGAAGGTCCACGTGACCAGCCAGAAGCCCCCGACGACGAAGGCATAGCGTGTGCCATTCGCGACACTGAAGCTCGCCTGATGGGCGATGGCGTCCAGGTAGAGCACCGAGAAGGTCAACGCGAAGGCCAGGGCGGCAAACCCCACCCCCCACAGCAGGTAGAACCACAATAGCCGGGCCATGGTAGGCCCTCCTCTCCATGGTTCGTGACGTGGCTGCAGTTGATGGCTGGGGCTCGGCTTCGGCGGGAGTCGAGAGACACGTCGGACAACTACCATCACCTTCGGAGTCCGGCACGGACTCTCCTGCCCTCAGTTGCCGCCAGAGCGCGGGACGGGCTGTGCAAGAGGGACACTCGCCGCGTGGTCTCTTCTCCCCGACGGAGGTCGCCTCGTGCGTGGGGCGAACATCGCGTGAGGCGGAGCGCGGCGGCAGCCCCGCGCGTTCCCGGCCACGTTGGCGACGCGAAGGAGGGCGATTTGCATGCGACCGACGTGTATCCTGCTGCTCCTCATTCTGCTGGGGGGAGGGCCGATGGTCTGCGTGGCCCAGGCTCCGGCCGACTTCACTCCGGCTCCGTTCACCCCGCCTGGCCCCAACATGGCACTCCACAAGCACTACACGCTGGAACCGGCCCCGACCTACGGGGACTGCAGTCTGGACCCGGGGCGCGCCCTCTTGACGGATGGGACCTACACGCAGGGGTACTTCTGGGTGCAGAAGACGAGCGTGGGCTGGGTCCACAGCCGGCCTGTGGTCATCACGATTGACCTGGGGCAAGCCGAGCCGATCGCGGGACTGTCGTACAGCACCGCCGCAGGAGTGGCTGGCGTCAACTGGCCCCTGGGCATCCAGGTCCTGGTCAGTGATGACAGCAAGCAGTGGACCGCAGTCGGTGATCTGATCGCGCTGTCCAACAGGCGCGGGGCTCCGCCACCGACGCCCTACCGCCTCCACCGTTTCGTGACCGGGGACCTGCAGGCGCATGGCCGCTATGTGGCGCTGATCGTCGAGCAGATACCGTACTGCGTCGTGGATGAGGTTGAGGTCTACCGCGGCCAGGACGCCTGGCTGGAGGCGCCGCTGCGGGGTAGGCAAGCGAGCATATCGCCCCTCGAGTACTGGCGGTCCCGGCAGGTCGTGGACTCGGCCCAGGCACGGATGCGCGCCGACCTGGCGGAGATCGCCGGGGGGCTGGACGGCACGCCCCTCAGCGCAGCGGCGAGGGCGGCGTGGCGGGCCCGGGCGGACAGGCTGGGCGCCCAAATAGACGGCTGGGAAGACGTCCCGGAAGGCTTCACGACGGTCCTGCCGCTGTGCGAACTGCACGCCCGTGTGTATGCGCTGCAGGCGCCGCTGCTGCGGGCACGCGGGTACAGGAGTCTGACGGCCTGGGGCGGCTACCGCTATGACCCGCTACAGCCCTTGGAGGCGCCGGCGCGGCCTCCGGGCACGCCACCGACACTGACCGTGCGCATGATGCGCAACGAGCACCGGGCGGAGGTGCTGAACATCACTAACCCGACGGACGCGCCGCTGACGCCCACGATCAGGGCCAGCGGCCTGGGGCGCTACGCTCGGGCGCTGGCGCTGCGGGAGGTGCTCTTCACCGACACGCGCGACCGCATCCCGGTGGCGTCAGCGATCCTGGCGGGGCAGCCTGCCGAGAAGGGCCTGCGCCTGGCAGTCCCCGCCGGCATGACCCGCCAGATATGGCTGGATCTCGATACAGAAGGGCTGCCTGCCGGAGACATCCGGGCTGCTCTGACGATCAGCCCCGGGGGTCGGGGGGGCGTCGTGACAGTGCCCCTGAACCTGCATGTCGCCGACGTCGTCATGCCTGCCGAGTTCAGCACCGCCATCGGCGGCTGGGACGAGACCAACAACAAGGGCGGCTACCAGGTGACCGCCGAGAACATGATGCCGCTCATCAAGAACCTGAGGGACCACGGTGTGAACATGCCTTGGAGCAACCCTCAGGTTATGCCCACGCCTGGCCAGTATGACGCTGAAGGGAACATGACCGCACCTCCGGACTTCGCCGCGTGGGATGAGTGGGTCGCCCGCTGGCGCGGCGTACCGTACTGGGGCCTGTTTCCCAACGTCAAGAACACGTTCGCCGGCGAGACGATGGGCACGGCGCGCTTCAACAAGATGGTCGGCGCGTGGGCCACGGCCTGGGTGCAGCATGCCGCCACCCAGGGGATCAGACCGGGCCAGATCATGGTGCTGCTCGTGGACGAGCCACACACGGACGCGCAAGACCAGACCACCATCGCCTGGGCCAAGGCCCTGCATGCCGCCCAGCCGGACCTGGTCGTCTGGAACGACCCCACCCATCCCGATCCGGCAAAGGTGGACCCGGAGTTCTACGCCCAGGCCGACGTCCTGTGCCCCAATGCCTCCATCTTCCTCAGATCAGGCAAGCCCTACCAGGACTTCATGGTCGCTCGCCAGCAGGCCGGGTGCCAGTTGTGGTTCTACTCCTGCTCGGGCCCGTCCAAGCTGCTCGACCCGGCCTCCTACTACCGCGGGCAGTTCTGGCTGAACATCAAGTACGGGGGGAAGGGGTCCTGTTACTGGGCTTTCGGGGATGAGGCGGGCGGCTCGTGGAACGCCTACGTGCAGCCGCGGGCCTGCTACTCGCCCCTGTTTCTGAGCAAGACGGCCGTCACAGACGCCAAGCAGATGGAGGCGATCCGGGAGGGGGCCGAGGACTGTGAGTACTTCGCAATGCTCCGGGCGCGTGTCGAAGCGCTGGAGCGCGCGGGCGTATCGAACAGACTGGTAGCAGAGGCGCGGGCTCTGCTCACGACGGGGCCCGAGCAGGCGGTGGCGACCATGGGAGGAGAGAACCAGCTCTGGCGGACCGCCAAGGACCGCACGGTCATGGACCGGGTGCGGCTTGAGGCCCTGGACCTACTGGAGAAACTAGGCCGACTGTGAGCCGGCCCGAGGCCCCGCGCCTGGCGTCGGAGCCCGGCATACCCATCAGACGCTAGAAGGAGGCATCTGTCATGAGCACCCGCCGAGCTGGTCGTCTCATCTTCTCGCTGGTTGTCGTCTTGCTGTGCCTCTCGTCCGCCGCGTGGGCCCAGGGGCAGCCGCCCGCCACCAGGCATGTGCGCGTGGACGCGACGGTGGCGGTGGGGGCTGTCATGGGGCTCACCGATGCGTGCCTGACTGACAGCGCACGTTCACTGTGGCTGCTGACGCTGACTGAAGAGGTCAAGTCAGGCGACTGGGACAGGATGAAGGGCATCCTCGCCGACTACCAGCACCGGGACGTCGAGGCGGCTGTCTGGTTTGCCCGCCCCGACGGCTCCTACTACACCGTGGACAAGGGCCTGACGGACCAGAACCTGAGGGACCGCCCGTACTTCCCGAAGGCTATGGCCGGGCAGGCCACGCTCGGGGACCTGGTGGTCAGCAGGTCCACCGGCAAGTACGTGGCGGTCGTGACAGCCCCGGTCCGCAGAGGGGACGCGGTGGTTGGTGTCCTGGGGGCCTCGCTGTACCTCGACAAGCTGAGTGAGCGCATCGGGAACACCCTGAGCTTGCCGGACAACATCCATTTCTGGGGCAGCGACCCCGCAGGGAAGATCGTCGCGATCAATCGTCGGACTGAGCGGCTCTTCTGGGACCCGACCAACCTGAACAGCCCGACGTTGACGCAGGCGGTCGCGGAGATGTTGACCAAGCCACAGGGCTCGATAGGCTATGACTTCCAGGGCAGGAGACTCACGGGCGTGTACCAGAAGTCGCCCCTGACAGGCTGGTACTTCGTCCTCGGCGTACTGAAGCCGACCAAGTGAGGACGCGAGGCAGCGCCACCAGTATCTCCGCGCCAGTCCGGGCAGGTGAGTACCGAGATGAGTAGTTGCGAATGGAGCAGAGCGCTCATGGCTTGCGCGCTTGTGGTGTCTAGCTGTGCCACGGCCCAGACGCAGCAGGCCGGATACGAGTCGTTCGAGGACGGAGTACCCGCCTACCTCGCCGCCACCCGCGCCGGGAGCGTCAGCCTCAGCACCTGGCACAGCAAACAGGGCCAGCGGTCACTGCGGTGGGACTGGGCGCGAGGGGAGGAACTGGTGATCCGCCACGGCATCGACGACGTAGCCCGCCGGGGCGGCCTCGTCAACAGTAACCGGGCCTGCTTCGCCGTGTGGGTGTACATGGAGCAGCCGGTCGCGGACGCTCTGGTCTTCGAGTTCCGGGAAGGGGATGAGGTCACCGGCTCGTTCCGCTTCCCGCTGGGGTTCACCGGCTGGCGCCAGGGGCGGCCCTACTATGACCAGTTCCCCACCGGCAAGCCGACCTCAGCGGTGGACAACATCCGCATCACTGCTCCGAGCCAGGTGGACAAGGGGACTGTGTTCCTGGACTTCATCAAGTACAACACCCTCACCCACCCCGGCCGGGGCATCGTTCCTGAGAAGGAGGCGCTCTGGCAGCGCCCTCAGCCTGACGAGAAGCGCTTCCCCAAGCCGGACCACATCACCGACGCAGAGCGGGCAGGCATCCGCACGCTGATGGGCCCTGACATGGGGCCGGGCGTGGACGAAGCGAAGGCGAAGGAGTTGTGCGCCAAGGTCCAGGCGCTGGGGATCGTGCGGGATGAGCACGGCCTGCACGGGGGGCCGTCGATCGACAGGCACTACCAGTATTGCGGCTCGGTCGGGCAGTACGGGGCCAAGGAGAGCACGTACTGGCCGGACGAGAACGGCCCGGGCTGGATGGGCATGCAGAACCCCAGCGCTACGACCGGGCTCGGCTACCAGGTTGCGACTACCTACCGGGCCAGTCGCGACCCCGAGCAACGCCGTCGCCTGGCCGAAGCCTTCCTGCTCATCGAGGACCATCTCTACGACCAGGGCATGCAGGCTGGGGCCGGCTTCCACTGGAACTGGTGGGTCGGCGAGCCCTGGGCCAACGCTGTCTTCCTGATGCGCGACGTGCTGGCGGAGGCGGGGCGACTGGGCCGCCAGTGCGACTACCTGCTATGGAACTACGGCGGCGGTGACGTCTTCGCCGACACCCCGCCCCCCTCCCACATGGACTACTACCACCTGTCGGTATCTCCCCTCCTGCGCGCCTGCCTCGTGCAGGTGGAGCCGGAAGAGCAGGTCCGCTGGCTGAACGCCTTCAAGGGCATGCTCGAGCGGTCCATGCTGCAGCCTACCAGCGCCCTGAAGGTGGATGGCTCTGCCTACCACCACGGCGTCCACTACTTCGCCTACGCCCGGAACGCCTTCCGTACGCTCCCGGTGCTGCTCCAGCAACTGAGCGGCACGCCCTGGCGACTGAGTCCGGAGGCGCACGGGCGCTTCCGCCGGGCCATGCTTGCGCAGCGGATCTACTGCAATCAGCTTGACCTGCCCCTGGCGCTCAGCGGACGGCGCCCGTTCGGGTCGGAGTTCTACATCAAGGGCGTAGACCGCATCGCCCCGGAGGGCCTGGACGCTCTGGCCCGTTGCGGGAGCCCCGATGGGAAGCAGGCGGTGGACCAGGAAGTGGCCGCGGCCTACCTGCGCCTGGTGCCTGAAGCGGCCAACCAGGAGCCCTACCGCGGCCTGGGGATCAAGCCGGAGCCGGACCCGACCGGCACGTTCGTGATGCCGTACGCCAACATCCTGTGCCATCGCCGCGATAGCTGGCTGGCCTGCGTTCACGGGCAGAGCAAGTACCTGTGGGGGACTGAGCGGGATGACAATGTGAACTGCTTCGGGCTGTTCCAGAGCCTGGGCAACCTGGAGGTCCTGGCGAGCGGCAACCCCGTCAGCGCGCAGGCGAGCGGCCGTGAGGGACTCGGCTGGGACTGGCGGAGGTTCGAGGGCACAACCGTGCCGCAACTGCCCCTCGAGACGATCGCCAAGGGGTGGGCCACCCCGTACTCGCCCGAGACCTTCGTCGGCGGGCTGTCGCACCAGGGGCGCCAGGGGATCTTCGCCATGGCGGTCAACCAAGCCATGCCCGGTCAGAGGACCCTCACCGGCAGGAAGAGCTGGTTCTTCAGCGATGACCGCATCCTGTGCCTGGGATCGGACATCACCTGCGACGAGGCGGGGTACGCCACGCAGACCACATTGTGTCAGAAGTGCCTGCCCAAGAATGACAAGGGGGAGCTGCCCCCGACCCCTGTGGACGGCACGGATCTCACGGGCCTCCCGGGTGACCAGGCCCTGGACGAGGGGAAGCCCCACTGGTTCCTGGACGTGCAGCAGACCGGCTACTTCGTGCCTGCCGGACAGAAGCTGTCAGTCGCGCGCAAACACCAGATGAGCCGAGAGTATGCCAACGCGAGAGACACCGAGGGGGACTTCCTGACCGCCTGGATTGATCACGGCAAGGCGCCTGCCGGGGCCGGCTACGAGTATCTGCTGTCAGTCGGGGCCACCCCGGAAGTGATGCGGGAACTCGCCGCCAAGCCGCCCTACCGGGTGATGCAGCGCGACCAGGCGGCCCACATCGTCTGGGATGTGCCCGGCCGTCGCTGGGAGTGCGCGCTCTTCGTCCCGCAGGAGCCTACCGCCCACACCGTCGGCGCTGACGCCCTGCCGGTCAAGGCCGTGGACCGCGCCTGCCTCATCATGGCGGAAGCCGTCCGGGACGGGCAACTGGTGCTGAGCGTGGCCGATCCGGACCTGAACCTGGACAAGGGAGTGAACCAGCCGCGGCCGCTGCGCGTAACGCTCCGTGGATCCTGGCGCCTCCAGCAAGCGACCGGAACGGTCTGCGCCTGGTCCTTGCCCCAGGGCGGGGAGAGCATCCGGATCGTATCGGCCAGCGCAACGGATACGGTGCTCGAGATCGTCTGCGAGCACGGGGCGAGCTACGACCTGAAGCTCGTTCGGCAATAGCGGTCAGACACCGGCCGCCGTGTCACACCGCTGTGTCCTCGCTGAGCAGCCGGGCCACGTGCTCGTGGTCGCGTTCGGCGAATGCCTTGTTGTACTCCGCGGCCAACTCCGCTAGTCGTGGGTGGATGAGGCACGTCGTCCTGGCCGGGCACTCCCCGCACACGGTCTTGCCGCTCTCGCCCAGCCGGCCCACGCCCGCCAGTTCGCCAGGCCCTGCAGACTTGAACACCACCCCCAGCCCCTCCGTCCCTGCCCAGCAGGCGAAGTGGCACTCCAGCGCGTCCACCTCGGCCCAGTCGCCGGCCTCGAGGGCTAGATGCCGCCAAGTCCGCACGCCGCGTTGGTTCATCGGCTTGTGCCACAGGTGCAGCCGCCCCTCAAGGACCCCGTAGATCTCCACCGCCGGCAGCCCGTGCACGTGCACATCCTGCTTGTCCTTGGGGGTGAAGAAGCTCCAGGTGAAACCCAGTCCCTGGCGCTGGTACGGCAGGTAGGGGTCGGCCACGCGCAGGTTGAAGGCCCGCGTGCCAGCGGCGAGGATGTCGTGGATCTCGCACTCGCGCGCCACCCGGACGCCGCCCTCGTTGCTGGCCGCCCAATGCGTGGCCAGGGCGTCCATCGAGGGCCGCGCAAAGGGCTCTCCCAGCGGGGGCTTGGCCGTGGACAGGCTCTCCACGATCGCCCGTATGTTGGGTTCCGGCACTTCGGCGAGGATCTCCGCCGCCGTCAGCCAGCGGACCTGGTCGCCGAAGCCATCCAGCCAGGCCTCCCCTGCGGCGGTCAGCGAGATGTCCACAGGGCAGAGGTACCAGCGTTCAGGCAAGCCGGCATAGCGCGGCCCGGACATGTCGCTCGGGATGACCGGCAGCTCACGCTCGGGGAAGTAGCTCCCAGACGGCAGCGCGAGGTCCTCACCCAGTGGCCGCACCAGCGCGGTGTACAGATCTTCATTGGCACGGAGCTTCGTGGGCGGGAAGGTCCATCCGGTGGGCTTGCGGAGCAATAGGAGGCGCTCCGCACGACCGTCCTCGGACCTGCGGCGGATGAGGCAGTAGAGCACCATCGCTGCCACCCGCGGTGTGGTAGGTGGAGGGGTGCTGGCGGTCTGGGCCATGGCTACAACCTTCCTCTCAGTGCCAGGCCGCTCCGGTGGGCGGCCGGTCGGTGAGCGTGCCGAAGCGTGGGCCTCTGCACGCGGCTACTCCTGTCTGCCCGTGAAGCTGAGCACTCTGACTGTTCGCGTCATGCCTCGGTGGGGGCTGAGCGAGACGGGCGACGTGGTGACCTGTCCCGATGGGTGGTACCACGTCCCATGCGAGTCCCGGGCCGTTGGACGGCCCTGCTGTTCTAGTTCGCAGTTGGTACCGCAGTCCCTGCTGCCGGGCCGGAGGACCGGGTGTCAGCCCTGCGCGGTCTGCTTCTATCCCGACGGCCCCAGGGGCGACAGACTCGGTCGTGACGCGGGAGTTGGCCAATACGCAGCTTCGCCAGCGGGTGCGGGGGCACCGTTCGCCGAGCCGGACCGGCGACGCACACGTGCACCCATTCGAGGGTCTCCTCCGATGCAGAGCGCACTTGAGCGCGGGTCCGCTGCGGTCTGCAGACGACGTCGAGGGCATCGCAGTGCTCTTCCGCACCGCAGAATGGTCTTGAGGCCTTACGCCCTCGGTGAGAACCGCTCCTACGCATCCAGCCCTCCTCTCCGCTCACGGTTCGGCCGATATGGGCCTGACCGATGGTGCAGAGTCGACACTCTCCCTGGCTTCAATCATCCCCCTGCACAGTCCACATGCCACACACCGAGTACGCGTAGGTGTCACTGGCACGGTGGTAGGTCTTGAGCCACTTCACGTGTCCATCGCAGAATAGGTAATTGTTGCCGTGGTTGTGCCGAGGGTTGTAATCCGGGTCGTGTAGGGCAGCTCCCGGCCCCCCTCGCAGGCCAGGATCCGCCGCAGCGCAGTCCGAGTCCGAGATCAGGATCGTGCCGGAGGGCTCCTCCACCTCCGATTCGTGCCGGCCTGCCGGACTGGCGTACAAGCCCACCGGAGGCCACTTGTCCGGCCCGTCACAGAAGTACCCGGCGTTCACGCCATAGCCGCCGCGGTATCGGCTACCCGTCTGGTTGACCCCGTTCTCGCACCCATTCCAGTTGGTGCACCAGCCGCGTTCGTGGAAGTCGGGGCAGTCCAGGATCTGCATGCTCTTCGCGTATGGCTGCAGCAGTATCATCCACCACAGGCCCTTGTCCCCTACCACTCCGCCCTGGCGCTGTGAACTGGCGACGTAGAAGCCATCGTTGTCGTCCATGTACATGGAGTTCGCGAGGCCGAACTGCCGCAGGTTCGAGGCGCAGTTGGCCCTCCTGGCGGCCTCGCGGGCTTTGGCGAACACGGGGAAGATGATCGCGGCGAGCACCGCGATGATCCCGATCACGACCAGCAGCTCAATCAGAGTGAATGCGCGCCGCCGCACAGTTGCACCTCCACCGGCTCCCCACGGATGCTACTATCGCCGCTGCCGGCTGTCAGTGGTGGGAACTCCAGAACCAGCCGCGAGCACGCCGTGGCTTCCGCGCCTTGGTCCACCTCGAGTCAGAGGGGACGAAGGGCTCGCCTACGGGTCCCTCCCGGCACCCGCGGAGTGCCTCCGCGGCGGTCGACTCGGTGCCGGCGTGCAGCCGCCGCAGATTGTTCTTGTGGCGAACCAGCACCAGCACCGGCATCGCCAGCGCCAGCACGCGCCAGGCCTCGCCCGCCGCCATCGACCACACCACGAACGGCACCGAGAGCACCGCCGCGATGGTGGCGACGGAGAGCGGCAGCCAGCGCCCCAGCACCAGCCGCGGGCCGAGGATCCCCAGCACCCAGACGCCCAGGGGCAGGACAGCACACGGCCATGGCAGCAGCCGTGTGTGCACCAGACCGATGAGCACGCCGAGGGTCGCGGCAACACACTTGCCCTCCGCGAACCGTCCGTCCCGCAGCAGAAACCACAGGGAGTAGGCGTGCCCCACCAGCGCCGCCAGGGCACACATCGCCACATGCCACTGCGGCAGGCCCATGTCCACGGCCAACCATACCACCAACCAGGCTTTGCCCAGATCAAGGGCTAGCGTGGGTAGCGCCAGCTTCGGCCCGCCGACGCGCAGGACGTTGATGGCGCCGATGCCGTGCGACCCGTGCTCTCGCACGTCCACTCCCAGGCACAGTTTGACCAGCAGATAGCCCGTCGGCACGGATCCCAGCAGGTACGCGAGCACCAACATTCCGAGGCTGTGGCTGATCATGCCGGCACCTCCCGCGGCAGGCGCTCCGGAACCCGTGCGTACCGCCGTTCGAGTTGACGTATCTTGGCCACCTTGCGCCCCGACCGCTCAAGACAGAAGCGGGCCCCCAACCATGCCAACACCGTCCGGGCGGCCGTCTCGTGGTCCAACGTCCAGGCGCCCAGAGCGATCACGTTGGCGTCATTGCTCTCCCGGGCGCGACATGCTGCGATGGGGTCGCCGACGGGAGCGGCATACACGCCGGGGATCTTGTTGGCGGCGATGGCCATACCCAGCCCGGTGCCGCACACGAGGATGGCCCGCTCGATCTCACCGCCGGCCACCGCCGCGCCCACTCGCGCCGCGACGTCCGGATAGTCTACCGGTAGCGGCGTGTCCGTGCCGAAGTCCCGCACGCCGTAGCCTTCCCCCAGCAGGAATGCCTTCAGCCAGTCCTTCAGCTCCAGTCCGTTGTGGTCAGCGCCAAGGCCAACCATGGTGATCACCTGCCTCCTCTCCATCGTACCCGAGCGTGGCGCCCTTGACATGGCCCGATGGTCGCGAGTACGCGAGCGCGGGGTCCCGGTTTTCCGGGACCTGGAGTGGTGGCTAGGGTGATGGTGCTGCGGCAGAAGGGTCGGTCAGACCGTGGCGGTCGGCCAGTAGTGCCGCCTCGGTCCGGTCATTGACGTGGAGCTTGTCGAGGATTGCTGAGATGTGGTTCTTGACGGTCTTCTCGCTGAGGAAGAGACGCCCGGCGATGTCGCGATTACGCAGGCCCTGACCCAGCAGTTCGAGCACCTCCATCTCGCGCCGCGTCAGCTCGGCGAAGACCTCGCGCACGGCCTGGCGCTGGCGGCTGAGGCGGTTGAACTCATCCAGGACGCGACCCATGAGCGGGGGCGAGAGGAAGCTCTCGCCCCGGGCGGCCGCGCGGACCGCCTCCAGCATGCGCTCCGGCGACGCCTGCTTGAGCACATAACCCGTCGCCCCGGCCTTGATCGCGCCGAAGAGATGCTCGTCATCGCTGTGCACGGCCAGCACCACCACGGCACAGTCCGGCAGATCCTGCTTGAGCCGGCGGATCGCGCTGATGCCGTCGAGTCTGGGCATGTTGAGGTCAGTGAGGACGACATCAGGGCGGAGCTGTTCCGCCAGGCTGACGACGGCCTCGCCGTCCCCGGCGGCCCCAACCACGACGATGTCCTCCTCCTGGTCGAGCAGGTGGGCCAGGGCGTGTCGGACCACCGTCTCGTCTTCAGCCAGCAGCAGGCGGATCGGCATCGGGGGATGACTCCGCTGGTAGGGTGTTCGGCCTAAGCGGGATGCGGAAGGACAGGGTGCTACCTTCACCGGGACGGCTCGACAGTTCGAGCTGTCCGCCGACCGCCTGGGCACGATCTCTCATCCCGGCCAGCCCCAGCCCCTGGCCCGTGCGCACGTCCTCGTGGACGGCGGCCGGATCGAACCCCGAGCCATCGTCCTCGATGCTGCCCCGCACCACCTCGGGCGTGACCGACAGCGTCAGGTTCACCGCCGTCGGCGCAGCGTGCTTCTCGGCATTGGTCAGGGCTTCCTGAACGATGCGCAAAGCCGCCTGCTCGACTTCCGGCGGTAGGGTGACGTGGTCATCGTGGATCTGCAGATTGATCGTGAAGGGGACGTGATCGGCATAGAGCGCCAGATGGTCCCGCAGCGCCTCGACGAACCCGTGGCGTTCGAGCTTCGGTGAGCGCAGGCGACGCACGAGATAGCGCAGCTCATCGGCGCCCTGGCGGATGGTGTGACGCACCCCCAGGGCCATGTTCAGCGCCTGTGCGACGTCCGTCTCCCCGACCTTGCGCGCAAGTTCCAGGCGACATACGGCGGCGACCAGGTAGTGCTGTACCCCATCGTGCAGTTCCTGCGACAGCCGCTCCCGGTAGTCAGCTAATACGACCTGTTCTCGCAGGCGGGTCATCTCCTGCACGCGGCCGCGCTCGGCCGTAGCATACCGGGTCGCCAAGGCCGTCAGCACCACCACGAACACCAGCCCCGTCGCGAGGAACTGCCACTCCCGCCCCCCCGGCTCCCACCGGGGCCCGCCGGCTTGTGCCATCCAACAGGCCACGACATAGAGGAGGCCGGCGGCCACGCCGGTGACCACGACACGGGTCGGCTTCAGCTCGGCGGCCCCCGTGAGCAGCGGGATCACGTAGCCCAGGCTGGCCTGGCTTCGGACCCCGCCGCTCAGGCGCACGATGAGCGTGACGACCGTCAGGTCCAGCGCCAGCCACAGCCACGACAACCACGGCGGTACCGTCAGCCGCATCACCACAAACGCCCGGGCGGCCACGTACACCAGCGCGACCACGATCGCCAGGCGCAACGTGTCCGCGTGACCGCCGGCCTGCTGCTGGACGTACCCAAAGTGCGACCATGCCAAGGCGTAGAGCAGCAGCAGGGCATAGAGGAGGAGGAACAGCCGGTCTTTGAGGTGTCGCGACTGCATCCGGGATCATCCCAGTCGTCAGGTGTGAACGCCGGCTAGAAAGTGCGACGGGGGGCGGTCGGAACCGCGGCACCCATTACTACTATTATGGTACTCCCACGGTCGTCTGTTCTCCTGCCTGGTCTCCGCTGGCTAGGTTGGTCTGGGGCGGTGCTGCTTGAGGCGCTGGCAGCTTCCCTTGAGCCGGGAACTCTCGCCATTCGCCTCGGGGATGCGGACAGGATGGGTCAGCCGGTCCAGGAGCGCTGCCGGTCAACCGCCCGCTGCCGAATCGCGCGGTGAGCGTCCGTCAGAATCCAGACGGGCCGGATGCGTACAGCTGCGCCCCACCGCCCGATCAGGCCCCCGAGTTCCAGGCAGCGATGGGTTACTTGATGTGGACCACGGCCACGTCCTGCTCCGGGATTGTCACG
This sequence comes from bacterium, assembly GCA_021372615.1. Lineage (NCBI taxonomy): Bacteria > bacterium. The sequence continues at coordinate 16,095 of JAJFUB010000051.1, forward strand.
GTCATCTCGGCGGGAGCATCGCTCTTCACGCCCGCCTCGAACACCGTGGCCACCTGCCCGGCCTGCAGGTCCTTGTTCCGCAGTCTCACCTGCACCGGCTTGTCCCCCTCGTTGAAGAGCAGGACGAGGCGCTCGCTACCGCGCTTGAGCACCAGCACGTCGGGGTACTGGAGCGTGTCACACTCGGCGAGGGCGTCGTCACGCTCGCCCGTATAGAAGAGGTCTTCATAGGTGGCGAGGATTCGGGTGGCCTCGCCAATCCAGTACAACATGCCGCCGGTGCGATCCATCGTGTTACACAGGTCCACACCTCCGCCGAGCGAGGCGACAATCCGCAGGATCTCCCGCTTCTGCAGCCTTGGGTCCTCATAGTCCTCGGCTCGGCTCAGGAAGGTCTGCGGGTTGACGATTCGCGCGTAGCCATGCCCCATCGCGAACTCCTGCCCCATCACCTTGTCCCGGCCCAGGCCCACCTTGTCGCGGAACATGGCCGCGACGTCGTCGAGATACCGTTGCCCGGAGGCGCTGCCCGCTTCGGTCCCGGGAACGCCCGGGAACGCCAGGTCAATGCTGCCCTGGAGTGCGTGCCAGAGCTTCGTGTGGGATGACCACGAGTAGAGCATGTAGGGCTTGCCCAGCTCGTTCGAGGCCTGTTTGGCGATGGCGGCCACCTTGCCGTCAAGTCCGCAGCGGAAGGTGTCCCACTGTGACTTGTAGTCGCGGAAGATCGCGGCGTCCGAGAGATCGGCGTCTGCCGGGAGGTTGGCCCACTTGCGGAACTCGGTCTTGCAGCGGTCGCAGAAGCACCAGGATCCCTTGCCGTCGCGGGCGCCCGCACCGGGCGAGCCATGTTGCGGGTCCCAGACGACCTCTTCCCAGTCGCTCCAGATGATGGATGTCCCCGGCAGCTTGTTCAGCATGTTCTGGTAGCTGGCCTTGACCTCCGCGAGGAAGGCGGCGCGCCCTTCGCCCACGACGTAGGACGGGCAGTATTGGTCGCGCTTCTCCCAGGTGTCGCTGTCCTCGAAATAGCGGGCCCGCGCCTCGGGGTGCTCCTGCAGCCAACGGTAGCCGGGGCGTGACTGAACGTTCTTCATCCCGTAGAAGGGGTAGTTCGACCAGATGATGAGGCGTCCGCCAACCTTCCGCACCGCTTCGGCCGTGTCGGGTGCGGGGCTGATCCAGATGTTGAAGCCCGCCTGGAACGATTGCCGCATGTGCTGCTGGTAATGCTCCGGCGACAGCCGGGCCCCGGGGTAATAGCCGGAGCAGGGCTCGGAGCAGTACTGGGAGATCATGATGTTCTTGCAGAAGCGCCCGTTGATTGGGGGGAGGACGCGCACGGGGATCTTCTGCTCAAGCTCGGTGAAGTTCCCCTTGGCGATCCGCCGGTAGTACCAGGCCGTCGTCCGCTCGGGCCCCGACCACTTCTCGAGCAGCAAGGGCAGGAACTGCCCGGTGATCCGGTCCGGCGCTACGCTGCTCTTGGCCTGCGAGATGCGGTAGCGGGTGTACGGGCGGCCGTCATGTTCCGTCGTCTCCGTGGCCACCCCTGTGGGCCGAACGTTGTGCTGGCTCCGCCCGCTCTCGTGCATGATGTCGAGCAGCCGCGTGCCGGCCGGAACATCCACGATGAACTCGTAGCCATCCAGTGCGAAGGGGAAGTGCGAATAGAGCATGAGGGCCAGGTTCTCCATGGCGCCCTCGGAGATGCCCCATTCCTTGATCAGCGGGTGGAGGCAGCGGTCCGGCCCGTCGTGGCCGGCATTCCACAGTAGCGCCTGGCGCAGCAGCGCCTTCGGCGCTCCGCCGGGCGCCCACATGAAGCCCTGCGGGTCAGGGGCAACCAGCGGCCACTGGTTGTCATCGAACTCTACGGCCTGCCATCCGACCGCCTCCTGAGTGGAGACGCGCCAGCGGGAGTCGGTCACTGGATCGGCCGCGAGGCGCACCTTCACACCGGGGTTCGGCCCCTGCGCCTGCGCGTCAATGCCGAAGATCGTGACTCCCTCACGGATTCGCGCCAACGCTGGCTGTCCGGGCTGGGCCGTAACCGCCTCGCCATTGACGAGGAGTCTCGCCGAGGCATTGCGGACCTGCAGCTCGATCCGAAGGGGCCTGGAGGCGCGTCCGGGGCTACCTGAGCCGCCGGGATCGCGGCCGTCATCCTTGACGAGTTCGACGTTGTCGTACCAGGCGGTCGCTCCACTGGAGATGTTGTAGAGCATGACCATGGACTCGAGCAGCCGGTCGCTCGTCTGGAAGCGAAGTTCATAGTGGCCCCACTGGCCCGCCACGTCACCGGGGGCAGCACGATCTCCGCAACGACGGTAAGTCCACTCCACGTCCTTCCGGTCGCGCTCGATCACATCTACGCTGATGGTGCCTGAGCCGAACTTCGTGCGCTTGATGTCACAGCGCAGGATGTACTTCGTCGCCGGCTCGAGCTTCAGGCCCTGCGAGGCGCCGACGAAGATGTTCGGGCCGCCTGAACCATCGAGCCGGATGGACTTGCCGCCCATCGTCGCCGTGGCAGTGTCAATGGTCACACGCCCCGGCTCCCGAAGACCCCAACCCTTCACGTCGTCCTCAAAGCTGCCGTTGGCGACGCTGCTTCCCACCGCGCCCTGCTGCCGTGCCAGGAACTCGTGGTAAGGCGCACTGAACTGCTGCTGAGCGGCGGTAACCTCGGCGGCCACAGGCGCGCCTCGGAAGGCCAGGGCGGCGAAGTTCGCCACATCCGCGAAGCTCTCTTTGACCGGTGCCCACGACGAGAATCTCTCTTCGGCGGGGCCGCACGTCAGGTTGCGGGCAACATTGAACTTCCAACTGTCGCCCTCTTTCGGAGTGAGCCCGAGGACCGAGAAGGGTATGCGCTCTTCCAGGCACCAGTCGTCGCTGACGATCTTCGCCTTCGCGGTCCACGGCCAGATCTTGTCGATCCCTCCGCTCTTCCGGCCATTCCAGCGCGCGCCGGCGGTGTTGGCGATGAGCTGGAAGTAGTCGGTCCCGGTCGGGACCAGGAAGACCTCGATGCTGTCATCATCCCACAGCGGGTCGCCGTCGGCGACGAGGGGCCTGATCAGGCGGCCGAAGGGCTCGCGGCAACGCACTGCGAGGTAGAGGGCGTCGCCGGACCAGCCGAGGCGGAAGGAGGTCGGTTTCCTGTAGGCAAGAGCGTCCGACTTGAGGCGATGGAACCCCACTGCCTCGGGCAGCGCCTGCCACGCGGCGTCGTCGATGTTCCCGTCTACCGTCGGGGGCGCCGCCAGACGATAGCAAGGGTATGAGAGCGGCGGCTGCGCCAACCCAAGAGAAGTGATCAGGAATGAGACAGCTACCACGGCGAGGAAAGCCCTACCCATCGTGATCAGCTCCTGGGATCTGAGGTCCGGCCGACAGCGGCAGCACAGCGAACTGCAGTAAGGCTGCCCATCTACGAGGTCGCCTGTCTCTTCCTCGCTCCACGCCTCGATCGGTTGCGCGATTGGCGCCCGGGGGGCACCTAGAACAGCAGCCGCGCTCTGACGCGTCGATCGGGTCGATTCAGCGGTGCCATGGAGGACGACCGACGGGGATTTCCCCAAGTGGGGCGCTGGGAGCCCGACGGCCGGCACCTCCGGTGTGAAGCCCAAATAAGGGGCGACGACTGATAGCCCTCCAGACACGACCATTGATGGGTGTGCCTGAGCGACACTTCTGTGTGCAGCGCTCGCGGTGGGAGGTCAGAGGACGGCAGTGAATTCCCCGTTCCGGGCTCTCGTCCCTTCCCGGAATCGAGGCCGGCACCAGCCCAAGCCTGGCGGGTTGAGTCGCTCGGAGATACGGGCTCCCCCACCAGATGCGGAGGGGTATCCCATCGCGCACAACACGGTGTCGGGCTGGGGGGCACGACGAGGCGCCGCTATGGCGCGGGAGCGGCGGGGGCTGCCACCTCCGGCAGCGCGAGCCAGCGATGGCCGAGGTCGAGCAGGTCCTCGCTCACCTGTCTACCCAAGACAAGTGGGTCGTCGAGGTCGTCGTCGGGCGCGAAGGACAGCCTCCGCCGGCGCGCCGCCTCGATCTCCTCGTCGCTGAGGCCAAGCCTGCGCGCCGCCTCAAGCGACTCGGGGCGAAAGCCCTTCTCCCTGAGGGCCGCGAGGTGGGTACTGAGCTGGGCGAGCGTAACGCCTTCGGCCTCAACGCCCTCGTCCTCCATGACGTCCAGCAGCGCGCCATAGCGCTCGCAGGCGGCCACCATGCGCTCGCCCGCCTGGCGCTTGTGGTAGACAAAGGCGAGTGCCTGACGCCGTGCCCAGGCCCCGTCTCCCGCGGCCAGGGCGCCGCCCACGCGATCCAGGCTGATCTGGGCCGCTCGGAGCGAGGCGTACCAGTCGCGCAGGCCCGCGGCTGCGGCGTTGCCGGCCCTGGCCCGGGCCGCTGAGAGCCCCTTTCGGGGCGCCAGCACCGGCAGTTCCGGCCGAGGCGGCACGTCCAGGCTCTTGTAGTCCGCTCGCGGGGGGTCGCCCCCCAGGGCCTGCGAGATGGCGGCACCCGCGTCGAACATCCACTGCACCATTCCGCTGAGCAGCATCCCCGGCATGCCACTCGGCCCGAGCCCCACCTTGTCCATGAGCCAGCTTACCGGATCGGTGAGCCCGTTGAAGACGTCCAGCGCCGCCTGGAGGAACTCGCAGCCCTCGACCGCCTGCCTCAGGACCTGCTTGCCCTCTGAGTCCGGGTGCTGCATCGGCGCTGTGCCGAGGCGCTGCCGCGCACGGTTCCCCGGGCTGATGCCGTCCCAGCCGGGGTCGAGGATCGGCAGGCCGTCCGTCTCCGCGCCCGTCGCCTGCGCGAACAGTCCCTGCGGCAGGGCCAGGGCGGCCAGGCGGACGCCGTCGGGCCGGGCTGGACCGGAAGCCATGCCCCCCGCGGCGTGGCGGGACCGGGCTCCGGGCAGCGAGGCGACACGCCGGCACACGGCCGCTTGCCAGGCCTGCTGCACCAGGCGCAGGACCGTCCGCTCGGGCGCCTCCTCCTCCGCAGGCACGCCTGCCCGCACGGCGTCGGCCAGGTGGGCAAGGTCCACGGCGTCGGCCAGGTCGGCTGCAGGAGGGATCGTCGTCGGGGGTCTCCCGTCGGGCCCAGACAGCGCCGCGACCAGGCGGCTCACCTCCACCACATGCTCCCGGGCCCGGGCGTGGCGCTGGGGGAGGCCGGCGAAGCGTTCCGGAGCCCCGCTCGCCGAGGCGTCAGCTGCAGGCACGCCCGTGAAGGCCCAGCCGCCGGAGGCGTGCGCCGGTTCGCCACCGGCAGGGGTCGCGGCGATGTCCCGCAGGCCTGAGACTGTGACGCCAGCGTCACCTGGGACTGCCACAGGTGTCGAGGCATCATCGTAGGCCACGGTCACGCGGTTGCCCAGCCTATCCACCACCTGCGCGATCCGGCCCTGCGGGTCGCGCTCGATCGCGATGGGCGCGGGCACGGCCACCTCGATGCGCGATCCGGCGGCCGCAAAGGCGCAGTTTGGCCTCACCACGATCTCTGCCGCCAACGAAGCGGCGCAGTGGACCAACGCCGTGGAGGGGAATAGTCTGGTCCCACTCGGGTCCAGCCACGTACGCGAGGCGTCCCTTATGAGTGTGTGTCGTCCCGCGAGGCGTGTTTCTGTCCGCCTCCGGACGCGCCTCGGAAGTCCTGTGGCGTCGCTAGGGGCTTTTGGGACTGCTACAGACCCGGAAGCCCAGGCCGCAGTCCCTAGCGTCAGGCAGGCGCCCGCGCCGAAGCGCGGCGCGGCAGTAGTTCGGGTAGGCATCCCACGCTCCACCGCGCACGACCCGAAACTCCCCAGCGTCCGGCCCGGCCGGGTCATCCTCCGGCGACGACGCATAGCACCCGTACCAGTCTGCGCACCACACCACCACATTCCCCCCCATATCGCAGGCCCCGCACCAGCTATCACCGGCGGGGCAACTTCCAACCTCCATCATTCGTGGGTAGCCCGTGCCCTTGTTCTCATTGTTGCAGCACTTCAGCGGGTTCCATTCAGGTCCCCACGGATAGCGCAGGCCCTGCTGTCCTCGCGCCGCGTACTCCCACTGTGCCTCGGTGGGCAGGTCGAGCCCATACACGTCACAGTAGGCCTTCGCACCATGCCAAGACACTTCCACCATTGGGCGACGTCCCATCCAGCCCAGCCCGTCCCTCGGGCGCCAACTGCCTGCCACAGCCTCGATCCCGAGGGTGAGGGCGTCTAGACAGATGAGGCGATTGAGTTCCACGGCAGTCTTCGTCTTCCCGTGGCCATTCAGGAAACGCGCATACTGCTCGTTCGTTACTTGGCACCTCCCGAGCCAGAAGCCCCTCGTTATGTGGACTTGGTGGGCTGGCTGCTCCTCTTCTAGATCCTCTGCGCTTGCTCCTAGATTCGTCACAGCATACGCGGCGTCGTCATCGGTGGTGCCCATCATGAACCCTCCCGGCGGGACCCAGACCATGGGGCCGCCGTCGGGGCCGGTGATCTGCTCCCCCGCTTGCGCGCCCGGGCGCTCCCACGGCCTCTCGCTACCCTCCACGCAAGTCTCAGCGGTGCCTTCGAGTGCAGGTGGAGGTGTGCCTGTCGCCGGGCGCACTGCCGCCTCGGCTTTCCCAACGACCTCATCAGGCAGTGGAGCGGTGCCCTTCGGTGCGTCCACACGTCTGCCGAATAGGCGGGACCAGATGCTCATAGGTAGGTACTCACACCTTCCTCGACGTCACTCAGATCGAACGGTGTCGTCTCTTTGTGGGCTGAACGGCCGGCCATCCGCACCACACGTTCGCGGCCAAAAGAAGAAGCACCTTCTGTGGAGCGTGGTGCCCCTCCTGAAGCCGATCCGGCCCCACTCGTGACGCTCCAGAGACGCGATGGCGCACATCTCAACGCAACGACTGGACCCGTTTCAGAAAGACAGGCCACGTTGGACGGAAAGATGCCGTCAAACACTAGTGTCGTGCCTTTGAAAAACATATAAGACGGCCCTCGGCTGGCCGGTGTAGGTCCAGCGGTAGGGATGCGCCTCATCGGCGTTGTAGTGGTCGATGAAGCGCATCACTTTGTCGTTCAGGTCGGTCAGACTGCCGAAGCTGCCGCGCTTGAGCAGGCGCTGTTGCA
>JAJFUB010000052.1 GCA_021372615.1 bacterium
CCCCCCCCCCCGCGACGCCTGTGTCCTGCTCCCGCGTTGACCTGCCCTTCGCTACTGGTGTATCTTATCAGCAGGCGCCATGCACATCCCCGCTGAGTTCCTGAACCTGTTCCACAGCTTCCGGGTTGTTGACGCGGTTGACATCCTGCTGGTGGCGCTCGTGGTCTACCAGGGGCTCCTGGTGATGCGCCAGGCCCGTTCGCTGTCCCTGGTCAAGGGGCTCTTCCTCGTTGTCCTCATCGTCCTCGTGACGACCTGGTTCCCGACCTTCAACTGGCTGCTCAGCCGCCTGCTCCTGCCCGGCTTGATCGGCCTGATCGTCATCTTCCAGCCCGAACTGCGCATGGCCCTGGAGCGTCTGGGGCGCGGCGGGTGGGTCTCCTCGATGCTTGAGCGCGTCTCCGTGGCCGAGCAGCAGACGACCATCAATGAGGTCGTGGATGTGGCCGAGGAAATGGCCGAGCAGCGCATCGGCGCGCTCATCGTGATGCAGCGCCATTCGAGCCTCATGGACATCACCCGCACCGGCAAGACGATCAACGCGCGGGTCTCGTCCGAACTCCTGGCCACCATCTTCGAGCCCCACAGCCCGTTGCACGACGGGGCCGTCGTCATCCGCGGCGAGGTGCTGGTGGCGGCAGCCTGCGTGCTGCCCCATTCCGAGAGCCCGAGCATCTCGGCCACCACGGGCATGCGGCACCGGGCGGCCCTGGGCCTCAGCGAGCGCACCGATGCCGTGTGTATCGTCGTGTCGGAGGAGACGGGCGGCATCTCGGTCGCCGTGGACGGCTCGCTGAGCCCCCACCTGGCCAAGATGCAACTCCTGGAGCGTCTGATGGCGTTGTTTGAGTCCGAGCGCGAACAGACACGGTTCTTCTTCTGGCGGAAGTAGGGGGCGGGTTGCGGAGACGGTCGCGGTCGGTGACCGCTCCCACACCACGGCCGTCAGTGCGAATGCCCGAGAGGCCGCCTGTGGGAATGCCAGAAGGGCCGCCTGTGGGAGCGGTCACCGACCGCGACACGCCGTTCCAGAGCCAACCTGTACGAGCGGTCACCGACCGCGATCCAACATCATGTCCATCGCTGATCGCCTGCGCAACAACCTGAGTCTGAAGCTGGTCTCGTTGATCGTGGCCCTGGTCATCTGGGGTACGGTGCACAACCAGGCCGACCCGCTGGTCGCCCGCCAGCAGGCGGTGACCGTCGAGACCGCGGACGTCCCCGAGGGCCTGGCGGTGGCCGACATTGACCCGACACAGATCACGGCCACGCTGTATGGCCGTCGCTCCGCTCTGGAGCGCCTGGCCTACTCCAACGCTTGCCTGGTTGCCGACCTGAAGGGCGCCGAGATCGGCACCGCTGTCGTGCCGGTAGAGCCGCGGGGCTTTCCCCCCGGCATCGAGATCAGGCATCTGTCGAACCGCATGGTCAGGGTCGCCCTGGATGCCGTTGTGACGCGCGCGCGGCCGGTCATCGTGCAGGTGCGCGGCGAGCCGGCCCAGGGCTTCATGGTGGCCAACACGCAGGTGCGGCCGGACGAGGCGACCGTGAGCGGCCCGAGCACCGAGGTGCGGAAGGTGGCGCGCGTGGTCGCCCCGGTGGACATCTCCGGGCACAACGATGCCGCGCCCGTGACCGTGCCGCTGATGGCCATTGACGTCGGCGGCCTGCCGCTTACGGGCGTCACCATTGAGCCGCCCCAGGCGGCGGTGACGGTGCAGTTGCGCCAGGTCAACAGCCGCACGGTACCCGTGGCGCCGGTCATCGGCAAACTGCCAGCGGGCTATGAGATGGCGTCCGTGGCGGCCCGACCGGTCGTGGTCACAATCACCGGGGATGCGCAGAAGATCGCGGCGGTAGAGGCGTTGCAGACGGCGCCCCTGGACCTTACCGACGAGCCCGGCAAGACGCAGTACGTCGTGCCGCTGCAGCTACCCGCCGGAGTGACCGTCCTGGGCGCGTCGTCGGTGCGCGTCACGGTGGCCCTGCGCAAGAAGGGCGAAGCGAACACACGGCCCGCGGCCGGCACGACCGCGCCCACGCCTGCAGCCGAGACCACACCCGAAGCGCCGGAGGGCCCGGCCCAGACCCAGCCCGAGACTCCCAGGCCCACGCCGCCCGCGGAGGGCCCGCCGCCCGCCGGCGCCAAACCACATCCCACCGCTCCCGTGCAGCCATGACCGTGCGCGAGTTCCAGCAACTGATCGAGCGCATCTATTTCGCCAAGGACAACGGGCGCGGCGCCGAGGCCACGTTCATGTGGCTGACCGAGGAGATCGGCGAGCTGTCGCGGGCGCTGCGGCGGGGGAGCCGGGCCGAGCTGGAGGGGGAATTCGCCGACTGCGCGGCCTGGCTAAGCACGCTCGCCTCGATCGCCGGGGTGGACCTGGAGGCGGCGGTGCAACAGAAGTACGGCCAGGGCTGCCCCAAGTGCCACCAGACCCCCTGCCACTGCCCCGAGCCCACGCCGCAGTAGGAACTCCCTCGGCGGTACATTGTTCCTCTACCACGGATACGCATGCCGCCAGACCGGTCGCCTAAGGGGGAACCGGCATGAACCGGCTGATCCTGACGTGTCTGTTGCTGCTCTCCACCGTCGCCGCCGCGACGCCTGTGCTCGCCGATGGCTGCTTCCTCCCCACAACCCTCCACGGACAGACCAAACCCTCCTCGGCCGCACAGAAGGCCATCATGATCGCCGAGGGCCAGGATCAGGTCCTGCTCTTGCAGACGACGTACCACGGCCCCGCCGATCGCTTCGCCTGGGTCGTCCCTGTCCCCGCCAGGCCGTCGGAGACCTTCGCCGCCGAGCCCGCCTTCCTGACTGAGACCTTCCGCGAGACCGAGCCGGTCGTCGTGACCAAGCTCGGGCAGGACCGGCGCCGCCGGCTCTTCAAGTCTGCCCTGAGCGCGGGCACAGCGGCGCCGGCAGCCCCGGGGGCGGCGGGGGCATCCCTGCCGCCGCCGGTGCAGGTGCTGGAAGAGCGCGAGGTCGGCGACTACCACGCGGTGGTGCTGGCCGCGACGCAGGGCGGTGAGCTGCAGAAATGGTTGGGCAGGAACGGCTACCGCCTGCCCGCCGAGGCCGAGCCGGTGCTGAGCGGCTACGTGCAGCGGGGGTGGGTGTTCGTGGCCCTCAAGATGCAGGAGCAGCGGGCGCGCGAGCAGGCAGTGCTGACCGAGGTGGCGCCGCTCGGCCTGCGCTTCCGCCGCCCGCAGGAGGGGCTGGTGTACCCGCTCACGATCTCGCGGGTCAGCGCCCCGCCCCTCAGCGCGGTTCTCCTATGCGTCATCGCCGATGGGCCGTACACCTGCCAGACACTCCCGGCGGTGTGGCTGACCGAGCAGGTAGAGTTCAGACGCAACCAGACGTACGGCGATCTGCGGCGGCAGATGACGCGGAACCCGACGCGGTTGCTGTGCGAGTTCAGCGGCGGCGCGCCGTTCCACCACCAGAACCTGGGCTACCGGGCCAGCGACTGGGAGACCGGCCGGAGCGGCAACTGGCACACCCGCCAGGCCTCGCGCTTCTTCGGCCTGCTTGCGCCCGCCGAGATGACCGACCTGACCTTCGCCCCGGATACCGAGGCCAGCCATGCGGATTACCGGGTGCTGGTGCAGCGGCGCGGGCCGGAGATCCCGCGTGAAACGGCAGCGCTGCTGACACACGCCGTGGCGCTGCAGCCCGGATCAAGCGAGCAGAAGGAGGCCATGGACAAGCCGCTGACGCCCCCGCGCTGGCACGCCCCGCGGCGCACGACCGCCGATGACTGGCGGCTGGTGGCGGCGTTCCTGCTCGTGATGGCGCTCGTGGTGTGGCTGCTGGTGCGTTTTGTGCCCGGTCCGACGGCTCTGTTGATGGGAGTGGGGCTGGCCCTGGTATTGGTGGCCGGGGTGGCGCAGAGCGGAGCCATGATGCCGGGTCTGGCCGTCCTGAACGCCGTCCAGGCGGCAGTGGACCTGTTCCAGGCCGACACGGGCTGCCTGCCGGCGACCGTGGCCGATCTGGCCGCCCGCCAGGCCCCGGCCACGGGCCTGGACGCCAGCGACAACCCGGCGCCCGTGCATGGCTGGCGCGGGCCGTACCTGGTCTATGTTCCCCCTGACCCCATCCGGGGCGGCCACCTGGTGATGGACCCGCTCAACGCCTTCGCTCTCGACACCACCGGCCTGCAGACGACGTGCGGGCCCGCCACATACAACGAGGCCCAGGGGGCTGCCGGCAAGCACGGGCATGAACTGGAGCCCTACTGGGCGACGACGCCGGCGCAGGTGGTGGGGTGGATGCGACCCTACAACCGGTGGCTGCAGGCCCACAGCGGACACCATGTGTTCGCCTTTGCGACGGGGGTCAACACCGGCAACCGCAGTGACGTGACGGCGATTGCCGTGGACCGCCATGACCTGAGCTACTTCCCTGTGACCGGAGGGCCGTGCGGCGTTAGCAGCCAGGGGCAGGTGTTGACCTGGCATGAGGCGCGTCGGTGGGAGGATACGGCGGACGGAGCCGGGGACGTAGTATCGTTCTGCGGCGTCACAAGCGCCTCTGACGCCTTCCGCCTGCTGCCGCGCGCGAAGGGCATGGCGAAGGGTCTGGCGCTTGGCCCCCACGGGGCAGCGCTGGTGTCCACCGGGGACGGGCTCGCCCTGTTGCAGCCCGATGGCGGGAAAAGGGACTATCCCTGGGAGGCCGGGGGCATCTGGAGTGCGAGCTTCTCGCGCGACGGTCGGACGGTCTACATCGTCAGCCGCATGGGGACGGCTGGCAGCTCCGGGACCATGTTGGCCCGGCTCAACCTCGCCACCGGGCGGGTGGCGGTGGTGGATACGGGCCTTGCGGAGGCGCCGTGCGCGGCCGGGCTGGACGGGGTCGTCTACGTGAAGGCAGCGGCGCTCTGGCAGGTGGCGGGCGGGGCGCCCCGCCTGCTGGTCCGCCAGCTCCCCGAGTCGCCCGACGCTGTCGCCTTGGCCCGCGACTACGCGTACTGGGCGGTGAGCGGCCGGGGGGATGTCGAGGGGAACACCATCTACCGGGTGAGCCTGCGAACCGGCCAGGTCAAGCCGGTGGCGCACTTTGGCCTCGGCAGGCTCATCATGGCAGCCGACGGCGAAGACCTGTACACCGCGCACCGCCTCGACAGCGACGTGGACCGGATCACGTTGCTGGCCGGTGGGCGCAGGCCCATCCGTCTGGGCGGGCGTCCGGAACTGGCGGCGCCGGCGAACCTGCCCCGCGTAGACTGAAGGTCCGCCCGGTTCTTCCGTCGAAGCTGCCTCCTGGCCACCGGTATCCTCGCCGCTCCCGGACTCCGGACCCCGAATCCCGAATCCCGCCTCTGAGGTCCCCCATGAACAGTGACATCAAACTCCTGGAGATCGAGCCCGTCTTCAGCGACGCCGTGCTGCGCACGCCGCTGAAGTTCGGCTCCGGCATCGTGTCCGCCATTACCGACATGCGCTGCCGCGCGCTGGTCGAGACCAAGGACGGCAAGCGCGGTGAGGGCTGGGGCAATATCCTGCTGTCGGACCTGTGGGGCTTCCCCTCGCAGGCCGTCGCCCACGAGCAGCGCGACGCCGCCATGCGCCAGGTGGCCGAGGCCTTCTGCAACTACATGCTCGCCCACGCGCGCTACGGCCACCCGATGGAACTGTACCTGGAGGCCAAGCCCGCGCTCAAGGAGATCGCGGCCCTCGTGGACTGCAAGCTCGGGCTGGCCGAGCCCATGCCCATTCTCGGGGCGCTGGTGTGCGCCTCGCCGGTGGATGCGGCCCTGACCGACGCCTTCGGCAACGCCAACGGCATCTCCAGCTACGACGGCTACGGCCCGGACTTCATGAACTACGACCTGTCCCAGTGGTGCGGCATGGACTTCGTGGGTAGGTACCCCGCCGACTACCTCCACCCCACCTTCAAGTCGCGCCTGCCCATCTTCCATCTCGTCGGTGGGGTGGACAAGCTCACCCGCGACGAAGTCACTGACCAGGACCCGCACGACGGCCTGCCCGTGAGCCTGGAGGAATGGATCGAGCGCGACGGCCTCCGCTGCTTCAAGGTGAAGCTGCGGGGCAACAATAACGAGTGGGATGTCGAGCGCACCGCGCACGTGGCCGAGGTCATCCGCGACACCTATGCGCGCCTCGGCATCACGGACCGCTTCGTGCTCTCGACCGACAGCAACGAGATGAACCCCGACCCCGAGTCGGTGGTGGACTACCTGCGCCGCCTGCGGGAGCGCTCCCCGCTCGCCTACGACGCGTTGCTGTACCTGGAGCAGCCCACCGAGCGCGACCTGACTGTCCATCGCTTCGACCTGTCGCCGGTGGCGAAGCTCAAGCCCGTGGTCGTGGACGAGGGCGTCACGGATGTCGAGCGCATGGACCTGGCCATCGAGCTGGGCTGGAGCGGCGTGGGCCTCAAGACCTGCAAAGGTCACTCGTCGGCGATGCTCTACGTCGCGAAGGCCAAGGAGAAGGGCCTGGTGCTCACCTTCCAGGACCTGACCAACCCCGGCCTGTCGCTGGTGCACGAGGCCGGCTTCGCGGGACGGATTGATACCCTCATGGGCTTCGAGTACAACGCGCGCCAGTTCCTGCCCTTCGAGCAGCCCGACGTCACTGCCGCCCATGAGAGCCTGTTCAGAGTAGTGCATGGGCACGTGACGACCGAGACGCTGGGCAAGACGGGGTTGGGGTACTGAATGGCAGAGGCAGGAACGGTACGGCGGGAACCGTGAGGCGGGAACACGGGGCATCCGGAACGTAGGGGTGGGGGCGTCAGCGCCGGAGGCGCGGCTCAGTCTAGGCGGGGGCGGAAGCCCCCGTCCCACGGGGCGCCCTCCTCCTCCCCTCCAGCCTCCGCAGCCCCCGCTGGACATGACTGGGGTGACACGCAGTGAGCCTGCTCTGGGGCGAACACACGTGGGAAGACGTTCGTGACGCGGCCGCGCAGGGGGCCATCGTCGTCGCGCCCTTCGGGTCGGTCGAGCAGCACGGGCCGATGCTGCCCGTAGACACCGATGTGCGCATCGCGCAGAACCTGGCTGAGGGCGGAGCCCGGCGCGCGCTGGAGTTGTTCGGCCTGCGCACGCTCGTACTGCCCACCATGCCCTTCGGCCTGGCGCTGCACCACATGAACTTCGCCGGGACGATCTCCCTGCAGCCGGAGACGTACGTGGCCGTCATCGCAGACGTGCTGCGCTGCGTGGTGCAGCATGGCTTCCGCAGGATCGGCGTCATCACGGGCCACGGCGGCAACGAGCCCGCGCTCAAGCTCGGCATCGAGAAGCTCGTGCACGAGTTCGCAGGCCGGCAGACGGTGCGGATCGCGTACTTCCGCGGGCACCGGGACCCGACGTTCGCCGAGCTATCGCGGGGGATCTGGAAGGACGAACCGTCCGAGGGCCAGCCGGGCATCCACGCCAGCCGCTGGGAGACCTCCGAGACGCTGGCGGACCGGCCGCACCTGGTGAAGCGGAACCGCATGGTCCGCCCCACGCACTCGCGCCCGGACATCCCCGAGTGGGACTGGCGCACCGAGGAGATCACCGTGACGGGCGCCTTCGGCGACCCGTCGCTGGCCCGGGCGGAGCTGGGCGAGCAGTGCTGGGCCGCCTGGTCCGAGGCGGTCGCCCAGTTCCTCAAGCGGCTGGCCGACGAACCCCTGGACCGGTAGCCTGCCTACCCGCTCCCGTCGGGCTTCCAGTAGATGCCCCCGGTAGCCGGGTACGGCGGGACCGGGAACTCCGTGCTGACGCCCCCGAAACACGCGTTGGTGACGAGACTGGGCTTGACCCACTTGGCGTGGCCGTCGGCGAAGGCCACGTTGGCCCCGTCGTTGTGCCGTGCCCCCATGTAGGTGCTGCAGTTGGTGAGGGTGTAGGGGAAGAACTCCCAGGAGTTCGAGCCCGGGTAGTGTGAGTGGCCGGCGTAGGCCGTGTCGGCCATCACCCCCGTCTGCGCCGGGTAGACAATGCGAGCCAGCGACACGGAGGTGCTCGGGCTGCCTACCAGCGAGCCGTTGTACCCGTAGGACCCCTGAATCGTCTGGCCGGGGAGGCCCCAGCCCGCCCCGGTGCCCGTGTACGGCTTGCCGTCACTGGGGCACCGATAGACCTGGCCGTTCTTGACGTAGGGGAGCAGGTAGGCCAGCCAGGTGATGCAGGACGGGTAGGTGTAGGTGTGGGCGCAGTTCTCGTCGTAGTCCTGCACATAGCACGCCCAGGCCGTCGCCAACTGCCGGACATTGCTCAGGCAGCTCGTCTGGCGGGCCTTCTCACGCGCCTTGGCGAACACCGGGAAGAGGATCGCCGCCAGGATGGCGATGATCGCGATGACCACGAGCAACTCAATGAGCGTGAAGCCGATCCGTCGCATGTCATGTCCTCCCTTTCCGACTCGCAGACCAAGTCGTGCACATGCACATGGCATCGGAACAGAGACAGCCTGACGGTACAGCGGCCACCTCCGCGTGCCTATGGCCACCCAACTGCCCTTCGCTGTCGGCCCCGGCGAGGCCTGCAACCCGCCTGGCTCACCACTCCCCGACTGCCTCATACGTCCCCGGCCCCGTGCCGCTGAACTTCACGCCGGTGGTGCTGATGTCCTCGGGCTTCACCGCCAGCCCGCCGTAGCCCAGCACCACGGGCCGCCCCCTGAAGGGCGGGGTGAAGCGGATCGTCTCGCCCGGCTGCGCCAGGCCCGTCACCCGGCGGCCCGTGTCGCCCGAGCGCGTGTCATACGCGAACAGCCCCAGCACCGCCACCGGCCCGTCTACGGCCTCGACCTTCACCGCGTGCAGCCCATAGCCCAGGTTGCGGAAGCCCTTGCGGTTCTCCATGAAGATCTCTTTGCCGGTCGCGTCCTTGTAGGGCGCATTGGCGGTAATCTCCACCGGCGCGGTGCCATCCACTGTCACCCTCAGCTTCCCGCCCTGCGCGTCGTCCACATAGGCGAGAGCCAGGTCGGTGCCGGCGGCCCAGATCGAGAGGCTCTCGCCCGGCTGCAGCTTCACCTGCTTGTCGCCGAACGGCGCGCCCCACTGGCTGGCGAACGGCTCGGGCTCCTTGGCGCCCAGCGTCCAGGCCGGGTTGTCTACGGGGTAGCTCCGGCGGTCCGGGCAGATCTTGCAGTCCGCGGCCGTCAGCTTCGCGCCCTCACCGGTCAGCTCCAGCACGTGCCGGTCGCCGAGGCTCAGCTTGCCGTAGGTGAACAGCGAGTTGCGGATGTTGCGCGCCGGGCCGGAGCGGGGCGTGCGCCGGGCCTCGCCATCCACCAGCGCCGTGGCTTTCTCCGGGATGCTGCCCCAGGCGTTCACGGTCGTGTCATCCAGGACCATCATGTTGCCGACCAGCCGCGGCGAGGGGTCGGTGTAGGTGGCGATCTCGCCCTCCCACCCGTAGCTCGTAGGGTACAGACGCTTCGGCAGGTGCTTCTGGGCGATCCCCGCGCCAATGGGGTCGGCCACCTCAAAGGCCTCCTCGAGGCTCTTGAACCAGACGTAATGGCCGGCCGCCTGCGGGTGGCCGTCGGACGGGCACAGCGCGTAGCGGTTGGCGTAGCTCATCAGTTGGTCAATCCGGTCGCCCATGTCCACGAAGGGAATCTGGTAGTTCAGCGCCAGCTCCATCAGGTGACCCGTGTTGGGCGTGTAGCCGCGCAGGTTCTGCCACATGCAGAAGAGGAACTCGCAGTCCGGGTAGCGTTCCTGCAGCCAGCGGATGCTCGCCTCGAAGATCGCACCCTCTTCGGGCATGTCGGTCTTCTCGTTGGCGCCGCTGCCGAATAGGACGAGGTCGGGGCCGGGGCCCTGCGGCCGGTCGAAGAGGCCCGGGTACATCTCCTGCCATGTCTTGCCCGCGGGCTGGCCATTGGTCTCGGGGTTGGGCGGCAGGCTCAGCGAAGCGTATTCCGCCAGCCCCGAGGTCGCCTCCGAGATGCACGAGCCGTCGCAGGCCATGTAGTTGAGCAGCAGCTTGTCCGGCGTGACGTTGAACTTGCGCAGCAGCTCCGTCCGCAGCCGCCCGCCCCAGGCGTAGTAGTGCTGCCAGCGCCCCACCGTGGCCGTCAGGTCAGGCCGGCCGATCAGCTCCCCGTTGAAGATGTCCTGGGCCAGTGGCTGCTTGTACTTCGGCGAGGCGGGGTCCTCGTCGTACGGGTACAGCGGCGGGTTAGCGCTGCCGCGGTCAATGGAGGAGCCCATGAGGATGATGTGCAGCGGCTCGCCGCGCCAGAGCTTGCGGATGGTGCGGGGGATGCTCCGGTAGAGGGTCGGCGGTTTCCTCAGCTCGCCCAGTGCCGGCGTCTCGCCGGCGACGGCGCCCTTCACCAGCGCCGGCGCGTAGATCAGCACGTCCGCGTCCTTGCTCAGGTTCTCAAACTCGACCATCAGCGCAATCGAGTTGATCTGCTCGTCGGCGGACTCGTTCTTGTGGACGGGCCGAGTGCCCACGACTTCGCACTTCTCCAGCTTGAGCGCAAAGTCGTTCGCCGCGCCGGAGGTGACGGTGTATGACTTCGCCTTCACCAGCTCGCCCCGCGAGTGCTTCGGGAACTCATCGGCGCGGCTCATGCCACAGTCCGACGGCTTCCACTTGCCGGTCTGGCTGTCAATCTTGAGTACATGCACCGAGGCCTTCAGGCTGTCGGGCGCCTTCTGCTGGCCGCAGAGGGACAGGCTCACGAGATCGCCGTGCCGCAGTTGCACCTCGGGCAGGAACATGACCTGATACAGGTGCTTGCCGGGCTTGAGCGCCACGATGTTGCGCGTGAAGACCAGCGGCTTGACGCTCTCGACATGCCCGGCGACGGTGACCGTGACATCGCCATAGGCCTCGGCGTTCCAGCAGGCGACATAGCCCGCCGAGTACGCCCGGGCTTGAGCGGCGCGGCTGTTGTCGAAGCAGTGGAAGTCGAACTGCGGGTTGAGCAGGAGGTTCATGGTCTGGGCCTTTGCGGTGAGGGGGAGAGTGGCAAGCAGCAGACAAGGCAACAGGTAACGAAGCATGGTGCACCTCGGCGGCGGGGTCCGGTGAGGCGTGGAGGTTCGGCAGGAGGAGGGGCAATACCTGTCGGGGCGGAGGCCGTGGGAGGGGCCGGATATCATCCGGCCCGCCGTGGGCAGCGCACGTCGCCTTGTGCCATCCGCCAAGAATGGCGGGCCGGCCAATAGCCGGCCCCTCCATACGACAACGAGAGGCGCGATGAATCGCGCGACTACTGGCTGGGCGGCAGGTCCAGCTTGATGTGCAGTTCCCGCAGCTGCTTCACATCCACTGCGCCCGGGGCGTCGGCCATCAGGTCCACCGCCCGCTGGGTCTTGGGGAACGCGATGACCTCGCGGATGTTGTCCTCGCCGCACATCATCATCACAATCCGGTCGAAGCCCGGCGCGATGCCGCCGTGGGGGGGCGTGCCATACTCGAAGGCGTTCAGCAGGAAGCCGAACTTGCGGTCGGCCTCCTCGGGGCTGATGCCCAGGATGTCGAAGACCTTCTGCTGGATGTCCCGGCGGTGCACCCTGATGCTGCCCGAGGCGCACTCGCTGCCGTTGATGACGACGTCATAGCTGAGCGCCCGCACCCGCCTGGGGTCGGTGTCGAGCAACTCCCAGTCTTCGTGGTGCGGCATGCAGAAGGGATGGTGCTCGGCGTCCCAGCGCTTCTCTTCCTCGTTCCACGAGACCAGCGGGAAGTCCACCACCCACAGCGGGGCGAAGGTCATGGGCTGGATCAGGCCCATGCGGTCGGCCATCTCGCGGCGCATCCAGTCCAGGCTCTCGGCGACGATGGCCGGCTGGTCGGCCACGAGCAGCAGCAGGTCACCCGGCCGGGCGGCGCTGCGCCGCTTCATCTCGGCGATCTGTTCGTCGGTGAAGAACTTCGCCACCGGCGCCTCCACCCCGTCGGCGGTGACGCGCATCCACACCAGCCCGCCCGCCTTGTGCTGCTTGGCAAACTCGGTGAGCTTGTCCAGTTGCGCCCGTGGGGTGTCGCCGCAGCCCTCGGCGTTGATTCCCTTGACCTGCCCCCCGCGCGCGGCGACATCGCGGAAGACCTTGAACTCCACCTCGGGCGCCAGGTCCGTGAAGTCCACGAACTTCATCGCAAAGCGCGTGTCGGGCTTGTCGGTGCCGTAGTCGCGCAGAGCCTCGGCATGGGTCATGCGCGGGAAGGGCACGGGCAGTTCATAGCCGATGGCCTGCTTGAAGACGTACGCGAGCAGCCGCTCGGTGACATCGAAGACCTCGTCGCGGTCCACGAAGGCGAACTCGATGTCAATCTGGGTGAACTCCGGCTGGCGGTCGGCGCGCAGGTCCTCATCGCGCAGGCACTTGGCGATCTGGAAGTACCGGTCGCAGCCGCCGACCATCAGGAGCTGCTTGAGGATCTGTGGCGACTGCGGCAGCGAGTAGAACAGGCCGGGGTTCACGCGGCTGGGCACGAGGTAGTCGCGGGCGCCCTCGGGCGTCGGCTTGAACAGCAGCGGCGTCTCGACCTCGAGGAAGCCCTCGTCACTGAGGAACTCGCGCGTGGCCCGCGCGGCCTCGTGGCGAATGCGCAGGTTGCGCTGCATCCGCTCGCTGCGCAGGTCAATGTAGCGGTACTTCATGCGGATGAGTTCGTCGGTGTCGGTGCGGTCGGCGATGGAGAAGGGCGGGGTCTTGGCCTCGTTGAGCAGCTCCAGCTCGCGCACGCGCATCTCGACGGTGCCGGTGGTGATGTCGGGGTTGTCGGTGCCCTCGGGGCGGCGGCGGACCTCGCCGCGGACAGCGATGACGAACTCGGCGCGCAGGCCGTGGGCGGCCTCCAGGGCCGCGGCGCTCTCCTCGGGGTCGAAGACGATCTGGACGAGCCCAGCGCGGTCGCGCAGGTCAATGAAGATCAGGCCGCCATGATCGCGGCGGCGATGCACCCAGCCGTTGAGCACGACTTCCTGACCGATGTGGTCCTCGCGTACGTCGCCGCAGCGAAGGGTGCGTTTCATGAACATCTGCTGTTCCATGACGGGCTCCGTCCGGGAGAGCGGGGGCGCACCCCGGCCTCCGTACA
>JAJFUB010000053.1 GCA_021372615.1 bacterium
GATGCGGCCCTGCTGGGAAAAGCCCCATGCTTGCAGTATAGATGCTGCCGCTGACTTTGAGAAAACGACCAGGTCCACATCACCTGTGGTGTAATCCCCAAGTGTATAGGCCTCGACGGCATGGCCGCCGACAATCGCGGAACGCTCGTCTCGTGCCGCCAGCGCCTCCTGCAGCAGCGCCGCAAACAGCAGCCGCCGCTCGAAGGGATCCTGAATCTCCAGCAGTTGCTCCAGCGGCAGTTCCGACATGGCTACTCCTTACCGCGCTTCTGCTCCCAGCGCTCCAGCTCCGCGATCTCTGCCAGCGTGATGCCCTTCTCGCTGATCTCCGCGTGATCGCGCATCTCGCGCTCTACCACGTCCATCGCGCGGTTGGCTACCTCGACCGCCTGCTCACGGGGCACGCAGACCACCCCGTCGCCATCGCCGATGATCCAGTCCCCCGTGCGGACTGGCGTCTCGCCGATCTTCAAAGGCACGCCGATCATGCCTACGCCCTTTGGCTCGCCGGCCTGGGGAGCGACCAGCGACGAGAAGACCGCGAAGCCGAGCTCGATGACCTCGTCGGTATCGCGCGCGCCGCCGTTGATGACGCATCCGGCCAGGTGGCGCGCCACGCAGCTCTTGCTCGCGCCCTCGCCCCACAGCGCCGGGCCCATGTTGTGGGCGTCAATGACCAGCACCGTACCGGGTTCCGCCTCGTCAATGGCCTCCACTGGCTTGCTCCAGTCCCCGGGGTAGGCCCAGACAGTGAGGGCAGGGCCGGCGCACTTGAGGCCGCGCCTGAGAGCATGAATGCCCGGCAGGTAGCCCTTGTGATGCATCGCGTCCGAGATATTGGCGGTGGTCGCGCGCATGAACATCTCGCGAAGCTGCTCCTCGCCACCGCGCTTGAAGAGTTCGGTTTCTACCCCTTCGCCGCACGCGATGGCGTGCAGGATGGTCTCCGAAGCGGCCTTGGCGTCCGGGGCTTTGATGATGGCCCCGCCGACGATGGCGATGCTGGCACCGGCGGCGAAGACCTGGGGCGCGGTCTCGGAGTTCAGACCACCCGCCACGGCGATGGGAATGTCCACGACTGCCGCGACCTCGCGCAGGGCGGCCATGGGGTCGCCCCCACGCATCTGCACGTCAATGGGGCAGTGGACGCCCACGATGGCGGCCCCAAGCTCCTGCGCGCGCTTGGCCCGCTCGGCAAGGTTCGGGACCTCGATGAGGTCCACCATGATCTGCGCGTCATAGTGCTTGGCGGCCTCGATGCACTCAGCGATGGTCGCATCCGACGCCGCACCGAGCACCGCGACGACGTTGGCGCCGGCCTTGGCGGCCATCTCGACCTCAGCGCGTCCGGCGTCCATGATCTTCATGTCGGCGACAATGGTGGCTTCAGGGAACTCCGCGCGCAGTCGCCGCACGGCCTCCAGCCCCTCGCTCTTGATAAGCGGCGTGCCGGCCTCAAGACGGCGAATGCCGCCGTCCCAGGCCTCATGCGCCACGCGGAGGGCCTGGGAGAGGTTGGCGAAGTCGAGGGCGAGTTGTACCTGGGGGTAGTCCATATTCTGCCTCACCACCTGGGATTAGCGCCGCGAGAGCGGCGTATTCATATCCAACAACCTTCGCGGCGGCTTGTCAAGTCACCTCAGGAGCATTGGTGGTCTAATATATACCTTGACAAGTATGCAGCTGCCAGAGTACAGTTGTCCCATAGTACAAAGGACTGTACAAGTGGAGATGAGTGCCATGCACAGTGAGAACCCGCTATACACCATAGGTCAGGTCACGACCGAGCTTCTTGCGGGGGGCCATGAGTCGCCGCTGATGCAGGAGTTCGAGCACGCGGCCGCCAATCCCGGCGACTTCGTTATGCTGTGGGCCGGCGCATATCGCGGTCACGGTGGGCCGGAAACCGTGCTGTCATGGGCCTGGACCAAAGAGGCGGACAACGGGGCCGAGGAGGGGGCGCCGGGGCCACTTGACGAGTCGGTGCCGGCGCGACTTGAGCGGCTGCTGTCGCCGCTGGCACACGAGGCCAGGGTCAGGATACTGCAGGCGCTCCACGAGCGGCCACGTTCAGCTTCGGAGTTGGGAGAGGCGGTCGGCATGCGCGGGGGCAGCCTGTACTATCACCTCAAGGAGCTGCAGTACGCCAACTACATCCGCGGTGACGGCACCGGCTATGCTCTGACAGACCTCGGCCGACAGCTCTTCCTGACGCTGTCATACGTGGCGCTGCAGGTTGTGCGCGACCGGGGCCAGGAGGGGCTGGCGGTGGGTGGGCCGGGGCAACAGTGAGGCAGCGCAGTCACCGCTTTCGCGCTGCCAGGATGGTCGTCAAGGTCTCGTGGTCTGGGCTGTGCCGGTCAGGCACCGTTACGGGCTCGTCAAGGTCGCAGTCGAGGGCCTGCAGCCATGTGAGGTACTGGTCCGGCTCGACCGGGTACTGCTGTACAAGGTGGGTGCCATGGTCGAGGCAGGCGGGGGTGCGTTCGAGTGACAACACCAACCGCCCGCCCCGCTTCAGCGAAGTGACGATGTTGCTCAAGGCTCGCGGCTTGTCCGGGATGTGAAAGAACGTCCAGACGCTGTAGGCCAGGTCGTAGGTTGCCGGCCGTATGAAGTCTACCACGTCCTGCAAGAGGAACCCGACGCGCGGGTCCTGCGCCAGGTTGTCTCTGGCAAGCTCCAGCGTCTTCGGCGACACCTCAAGCCCGGTCAGGTGCGCGCAGTCGCGCTGCAGCATCTTAGCGGCCACTCGACCTGTGCCGAGGCCAATCTCCAGGACGGTCTGGCCCTCGACGGAACCCACTGCGTCCCAGAACTCCGGCCCGTCGGCCTGTGCCAGCCACGCAGCGACCCCTGGCGGGTCGTGGAAGGGGTCGCCGATCTTTGGTTGGTCAGGATCGGCGAAGGCGTTGGCAAGGTGCTCGTAGTGGGCGATGGTGTCGAGCGTTGGTTTGGTCATTGGCATGCAAAGCATGGCGGGAGCGGGCGAGACGCCCGCACTACGCGTGGTCGGTGATGACGGCTGCGGGCAGGATGCCCGCGCACCTACGGCTAGG
>JAJFUB010000054.1 GCA_021372615.1 bacterium
GCGAGGCCGCCCGCGCTACGGGTGACCTGGCGCGGCACGCGAGCTGCGCGCGCCGCGGCCCCGTGCGGTGCGCTCTGGCCGCGCTCCTGCTGGCGGGGGCGGTCAGCGGGTGGTGGGGCCTGGGCCGGCAGGGCCTGATGACCTGGGATGAGGGGGTGTACTTCGACGAGGCGCGCTTTGTCATCCAGGCCGCCGGGGCCGTCCGACGCCACACCAGCGTCGCCGACGCCACCACGGGCTTCGCCCCGCGCATGGGCCGGCCCGGCAACACCGCGCTGAACGTCATCGCCATGGCCGTGCTGGGCTGTCACCCGTGGGTGCCGGCGGCCCTCGCCGCGCTGTTCGGCCTGGCCTGTATCTACTGCACCTACTGTCTTGGCCGCCGTGTGTTGGACGAGGGCACAGGGCTGTTGGCGGCGGCGCTCCTCGCGCTCTCCCCGTACTTCCTGCAGTACCGCCGCCTGGGCCTGCCCGAGGCCGCTGCCACGCTCGCGGGCCTGCTGGTGCTGCTGTGGCTGGTCGCGCTCAGGGACCGCGAGGAACGCCGCTCGTGGCTGAACTCGCTGGGGTTGGGGCTGCTGATGGGAGTGGGGCTGACCCTCAATATGCGCGTGGGGGGAGTGCTGCTGGTGGCGGGGCTGTTCCGCCTGGGGTGGCTGGCGCGAGGACGCCGCCCGGCGCAGCTCACCGGCGAGGCGGCCGCGATGCTGGTCGGGCTGGCGCTGCCCCTGCTGCTATGCGAGCTGCCCTATCGCCTGCTGCCGCTGGTTGCGCCCGGCGCGCCGCCGGTCGAGAGCTACTTCCAGCAACTGGCGCGCTTCGCCCGGACGCAGCAACACATGGGCCACCCGCCGCTGCTGCTGGCGTATCTCGCCCCGGCGGTATTCCTGGCGTACTTCGATCTGCCCGCGCTGGTGTTGGCGGTCGTCGGCATCCTCTGCGGCCGCGCCTGGCGGGAGGCGAAGCCCGCGTTGCTGCTGACCTGTGTGCTGGTGCAGGTGCTATCGCTGGGGCTGGTAGCGCCCTTCGCCCGCTACCTGTCGTGCGTCCTGCCGCTGCTGATGATCTTTACGGCGTACGGCTTCCTGCGCCTGTGCGTGGCCTTGCGGCCGCGCCTGGGGGTGGTCCCCGTGGTCGTGCTCGGCCTGCTGGTGCTGGCCCATGCGGCCTGGCGCGGGGCGCCGATCCTGGGCGCCCGGGGGCAGATGTCGGCAGCGGCGGCCTGGCTCAAGGCCCAGCCCGCGTCCGCCGTCGCCACCAGCGATGCCAGCCTGCTGCTGGCCTACTTCGGCGCCACCGACCAGCTCCCCACCGACGTGGCGCAGGCCCGTGCCATGCTGGCGCGCCTGCGCGGCCAGGGGCCATGCTACGTGCTGCTGGACCGCCAGCAGTTCATGGCCGGGCCGCTGCTCATGCCGCCGGAGCAGTACGAGCGCTCCAGCGGCGCGATGATCTCGCGGGCCGCTCGCCCCGTGTGGCACGCGCGCCAGTTCACCGGCCTGTTCCTACCCTTCGCCTTCGAGCACAACTGGGATGTGCGGGCCGCGCTGCGCACCGTGCGCGGCCGCAGCCCGGGAGAGGACACCGCGATCTACACCGCCGACGAGGCCCTGCGGGCGCTGGCGCGGTGAACCGTAGGCGGGTTCGTCCCCGCACCCGCCCACGCGCTACTCATAGCCCCAGCGTCTCCGCCACGGGCTTCATGCCCGCCAGCACGGTCGCGATGTGCTCATCCAGCGTGACGCCCATCTCGTCGGCGCCCTGCTGAATGTCCTCGCGACTGACCGCCGCCGCGAACGCCTTGTCCTTCATCTTCTTGCGGACGGACTTCACCTCGACATCGGCCAACTGCTTGCTCGGGCGCACCAGCGCCACGGCGATGATGAAGCCCGCCAACTCATCCACGGCGAGGATCGCCCGGCGCAGCGGCGTGTCGCGCGGCACGCCTGTCGGTGGGTAGTGCGCCAGGCAGGCGAGCACGATCTCCTCGGACACGCCGCGCTCACGCAGGATCTCCGCGCCCTTGAGGGGGTGGTCGCCCAGCGTGGGATAGCGCTCATAGTCGAAGTCGTGCAGCAGCCCGACCACGCCCCACAGCTCCTCATCCTCCCCCAGCTTCCGCGCATAGGCCCGCATCGCCGCTTCGACGGCATACGCGTGCTTGCGCAGGCTCTCGCTCTGTGTGAACTCGTGGAGCAGCTCCAGGGCTTCCGAACGGGTCATGGGCTCATTCCTCCGACAGTGGCATCACACGCACGCCTTCGCTCGCCGGTAGCGGCGTTCCTCCCCGCGCGCAGAGGACATCGCCCCTGCCGCAGGGAACTGGCTGCCATCATCTTGGAGGGGAAGGGCCATGCCTGAGGCACAACTGCGTGCGGCAATTGTCGGCTGTGGGCGCATGGGCAGCACCATCGACGACGAGTTGCCGCGCTGGGCTCCTAGCACCAAGCCCTACGCCCACGCCGCACGCTATGCCGCCGTCGCCGACACCGTGGTCGTCGCCGCCTGCGACGCCGAGGCCGCGAAGCTGCGGACCTTCGGCGAGCGTTGGGGCGTCCAGGCGCTCTACTCCGATGTCGAGGAGATGATGCGCCAGGAGCGTCCCGACCTCGTCAGCGTCTGCACCCATACAGCCATCCGCCACGAGGTCGCCCTGCAGGTCATCGCCCACAGCCCGAAGGCCATCTTCCTGGAGAAGCCCATGGCCGAGACGCTCCGGCAGTGTGATGACATCATTGCCGGCTGCCGGGAGCGCGGCATCGCCGGGGCGGTCAACTGCTCGCGGCGCTGGGAGCCGGGCTGGACGCGCGCGAAGGAACTGGTCGGGGAGGGCGTGATCCAGAACCTGCTGTGCGTCATGGCCTTCTGCGGCGGCGGGCTGTCACACATGGGCAGCCACCTGCTGGACCTTGTGCGCTATCTCGTGGACGACGCGCCCGCCGAGTGGGTCAGCGGCCACGTGCCCGGCCTGGAGCCCGGGGACGAGCGCGACCTGGGCGGCCTGGGCCTGATCCAGTTCGCCGGCCCGATCCATGCCTACATCAACATGCTCGACGCGCGGGCAGTGGGTGTGGAGGTGGCCCTGCTGGGCGCCGAGGGTCGCCTCCAGATCGGGGACAACGGGAACCAACGCAAGCTGTGGGTCAACAATGAGGCGGGCCTCGGCCGCCGCTATCTGGGCGAAGTGCCCTTCCCCGATCCCTACGACATGCCGGACATGGGCACGATGTCGGTGCTGGACCTGGTACGGTGCGTGCGGGAGGGCGGCCAGCCGCGTTGCTCCATCGAGGACGGCCGCGCGGCCCTGGAGCTGGCGCTGGCCCTGCGGCATTCCGAGCGCACCGGCGCCCGCGTCCCGCTGCCGTATGACGGTCTCGACGAGGCGATCAAGTCGGCGTGACCGCCGCCAGCGAGTCGCGTGGGAGCGGTCACCGACCGCGACCGGTTCAGCGCACAGCTTCGGCGTGGGAGCGGTCACCGACCGCGACCGGTTCAGCGCCAGTCGCGGTCGGTGACCGCTCCCACAGGCTGTCGTTGTGCTACTGCCTTCATCCTGTCCGTCCTGTGAATGACTCACTCCTTACCAGGAGGCCACCATGACCCCACGCGAACGCTGGCTGGCGGTGCTGAACCGCGAGAAGTTTGACCACATCCCGCTCGACTACCGCGCCACAGGTGAGTTGACCAACAAGCTCGTCGCATACATGGGCGTGCGGCATCTGGGCGAGGTCTTCGAGCGCCTGCACATTGACCCCATCATAGAGGTGGGCCCCCGTTACGTGGGGCCGCCGCTGGAGCCCGACAAGGATGTCTTTGGTGTCGGCTATGCCGACACGCAGTACGACGGCGGCGTCTATCGCGACGCCGTCTTCCATCCCCTGGCGTGCTTCAACTCGGTCGAGGAGATCGAGGCCAACTACTCGTGGCCCTCGCCGGACTGGTGGGACTACTCGGGCATCCAGGCCCAGTACGCGGGCCATGAGGACCAAGTCGTTCGTGGCGGCCACTGCGAAGAGTTCGCCATGTACAAGTGGCTGCGCGGTGTGGAGCAGGGCTACCTGGACCTCTACGACCAGCCGGACATGGTGGACTACGTGCTGGGCAAGCTCTACGACCTCAAGTACGAGCAGATGCGCCGCACCTACGAGCAGCTTCCACACGGCGCGATCATCTGGAGCTGGGTCGCCGAGGATGTCTCCAGCCAGCGGGGTCTGATGATCTCCCTCGACCACATCAAGCGCTACTTCGCCCCTCAGTACAAGCGCATGATAGACCTCGTCCACGAGGGCGGCGGCTACGTCTTCCACCACAGCGACGGCGGCTGCCGGGACGTAGTGCCGCTGATGATCGAGCTGGGCATTGATGTGCTGGACCCGGTCCAGTGGCGCTGTGAGGGCATGGACCGCGCCGGCCTCAAGCGCGACTTCGGCGACCAGATCATCTTCCATGGCGCAATGGACAACCAGCACACGTTGCCCTTCGGCACGGTGGCCGACTGCCGCCGTGAGGCGGAGGATAATGTGCGCCTGCTCGGGCCAGGGCTGCTGCACGGCCCGTGCCACAATCTGCAAGTCGTCAGCCCGCCTGAGAACGTGATCGCCTATTACGAGGCGGCGTACGAGGCGGGGTGGCAGTAAGGGACCATCATGCAATACTCCCAGGGCCAACTCGGCCGCATCTTCGCCCTCCGTCTCGAAGACGGGGAACCCATGCCGCAGACACTCGAGGACTTCCTGACCGACCAGGGCATCAGCCACGGGCTGGCCTTCATGGTCGGCGGGGCTGACACCGGCAGCCGGCTGGTGGTCGGGCCCGAGGACGGCCGCGCGCGGCCCGTCAACCCGATGGTCACGGCACTCATCGGCGCCCACGAAATCCTCGGCGTCGGTACCATCTTCCCCAATGAGACCGGGAAGCCGGTGCTGCACATGCACGGCGCCTGCGGCCGCGAGGACAGCACGATCACCGGCTGCGTCCGCGCCGGCATCAAGACCTGGCAGATTCTGGAGATCGTGGTGCTGGAGATCACGGGTCTGTCGGCGGCGCGCCTGCCCGACGCCGCCACCGGCTTCCACCTGCTGCAGTGCAACGTGCCGAGCGCGTAGGGACCGCTCACGCGGCCCCAGCTTCGCCCAGGACGACCGGACAGCCACCCATGCCCAAGCAACCACTTCGACTTGCCGAGCTGGTGCCCGTGGAGCAACTCAACCAGTTGCGCCGCCTGTTCGAGCACATCAGCGGCGTTCCGCTGGTCTTCACGGACGCCGAGGGGCAACTGCTCACCGACATGGAGCAGCCACTGTGCTACTGCGGCGCTGTCGTGTCCGACAAGGGCACCGGCACGCTGTGTCTGCGCCGCCGCCAGTGGGATGTGCCCGAGGCCGAGATCGAGTCCGCCATCCGCGCCGAGCGGCAGACGGGCCACGCCGTGCCCCATCGCTGCCGGGGTGGCTTCCAGGACGCAGCGGCGCCCATTGAGGTGGAGGGCCAGACGATCGGCTACGCGGTCTTTGCGCGGACGCTGACCCAGCCGCCGGACATGGAGCACTTCCGCAGGCTCGCGGTGGAGGGCGGCATGGCGGCGGAGGTGGGTGAGCAGGTTGCGCGAGCGGCCATCGTCATGGCGCCGGAGCGCCTCCGGGCTATCGGGGAGTTCCTGCGCATCATCACCGGCTTGTTGGCCAGCGCTGCCCTCGAGGAGTTGCGGGCCGAGCGTGTGCTGGAGCTGGAGAAGCTGCGGGACGATCTGATCCACATGGTCGTTCACGACCTGCGTACTCCGCTGACCAGCATCATCGGCAGTCTCCAGACGGTGATGGACGCTGACTACGACGTCGAGTTGGCGCGCGAGTTCCTGCCCATGGCTGTCTCGTCGGCCCACACGCTGGTGGACATGGTCAGCACGCTGCTGGACATCCACCGCATGGAAGAGGATCACATGCCCCTGGACCTGGGGCCGACGAACCTGCACGATGTCGTGGCCTTGGCCGTGGCGCAGGTGGAGGGGGCGGCGCGGGAGCGCAAGCACACGCTGAAGACGAGCCTGTGCGACCGCTGCCTGACGCTCGTGGCCGATGGCGAGAAGCTGCGGCGGGTGCTCATCAACCTGCTGGGCAATGCCATCAAGTTCACGCCCGATGGCGGCGCCATCGCCATCGGCAGCCGCTGCGAGCCCGAGGGCCTGACCTTCTGGGTCTCCGACACCGGCCCGGGCATCCCGCCCGACCAGCGCGAGCACATCTTCGAGAAGTACGGCCAGGTGCGCGGGCGACAGCCGGTGCGGCACTCCACGGGGTTGGGGCTCACGTTCTGCAAGCTCGTGGTCGAGGCGCACGGGGGGCGGATATGGGTGGAGAGTGAACTGGGCCACGGCAGCACGTTCCGTGTCTACCTTCCCTATGACCATCCTGCGGCGGAGGAACCAGGCTAGTGGCTGAAGCCCTCGCATCATCCCCCCAGAGCGACGTGGCGCCGTCGGCGGCGCCGCTGCACCTGCCGCGTGCCTTCATCTGGGGCAGCCTCATGGCCCTGGCCATCGCCTTCGGCGTGCCGTACGGGACGCTGATCCTCCGCGGCTCATACATGGACCTGGACTTCTCCACCCCCGGGGCCATCTTCGTGCTGTTCGCGGTGTCGGCGCTGCTGAACCCCGCGGTGCGCGCGCTGTCCCGGCGCCTGGCGCTCACCCGCCACGAGATGCTGATCGCCTACACGATGGCGCTGCTGGCCTGCTCCATCCCGACCATGGGGATGACCTGCCAGGTGCTGCCGATCATCACCGGCTTCCGCTACTACGCTTCCCCCGAGAACCACTGGGAAGACACCATCCTCCCCCACCTCCCCCAGTGGCTGTACCCGCAGAGCGAGAGCGCCATCAAGTACTTCTACGAGACGCTGCCGCCGGGCCAACTGCTTCCGTGGCTGGTGTGGGTCAAGCCGCTGGTCCTGTGGCTGCTGTTCCTGTTCGCCTTCCAGATGGTCTCGATCTGCCTGATGGTGATCTACCGCCGGCAGTGGGTGGAGAACGAGCGCCTGGTGTACCCGCTGGCGCAGTTGCCGCTGGAGATGGCCCAGGGGGGCGGCGCCCAGCGCCAGGCCTTCTACCGCAGCCCCGCCCTGTGGGTCGGCTTCGCCATTCCCTTCATCATGGGCGCCTTCATCGGGCTGCACAACTACATCCCCGCCATCCCGGCGCCGACGCTGGCCAAGAGCCTCTCGGTCTTCCGCAAGACCCAGACGCTCTCATTCCGGCTGAGCTTCCCGATGATCGGGTTCTTCTACCTCGTCGAGCAGCAGACCACGTTCTCGCTCTGGTTCTTCAACCGCCTCTTCTTCGTCGTGCATGGCCTGATGAACATCATGCACATCGGGCTATCGGAGAACCTGGGCATCTACGGAGCGCGCTCGCCGATCTTCGCCCACCTGGGCGTGGGGGCGTTCGTCTCCATGATCGCCATGGGGGTCAAGGTCGGCAAGCTGCACTTCGCCGCAGTGGTCCGCAAGGCGCTGCGCGGCGACTCGGAGGTGGACGATACTGATGAGGTGATGTCGTATCGCCAGGCGGTGGTGGGGCTGCTCATCGGCCTGGGCATCATGCTGGTCTGGCTCACGGCCTCGGGCCTGCCGCTGCTGCTGGCGATCCCCTTCCTGCTGATCGCCCTGTTGCTGTTCGTAGGCCTGACGCGCGTGGTGGCCGAGAGTGGCATGGCCGAGGCGGTCGCCCCCAGCATCGCCCCCGGCGTGATGGTGTCGGCGCTGGGCTCGCGCCTCTTCGGCCCCTCCGGCCTGGCCGCGATGGGCATGAGCTACGTATGGCTCAGTGACATGCGCATCTTCGTCATGGCCACCGCGGCGCACGGGCTGAAGCTGGGGCAGGAGCTGCCGACCGGGCAGCGGCGCCCACTGCTATGGGCCATGGTCGGCGGCATTCTCATCGCTGTCGCGGTCAGCATCCCCCTCACGCTGCATTGGGCCTACCAGCAGGGCGGGCCGAACCTCAATAGCTGGTTCTGGGACGGTTCGCCGATGGCGGCGGCGCGCTGGAGTGTGGACAAGATCACCAAACCGGTCGAGCCCAACCTGCCCGGTTGGATCATCACCGGCGTGGGCGCGGCTCTCATGCTCTGGCTGTCGGTCATGCGCCAGCAGTTCATGTGGTGGCCCTTCCACCCCATCGGCTTCGCGCTCGGCGGCGTGTGGATGATGGATGAGCTGTGGGCCACGATCCTGGGGACCTGGCTCATCAAGTCGGCCATCATGCGGTACGGCGGGGTGAAGGTCTTCCAGAAGGCGCGGCCGTTCTTCCTGGGCCTCATCCTGGGGCAGTTCGCCACGAACGGCTTCTGGCTGGTACTCGATGCCCTCACCGGCCACACGGGGAACCAGATCTTCTGGATCTAGCGCCGGGAGCGGGACGCGTGGGAGCGGTCACCGACCGCGACCGGGGATCGCGTCTGGCAACCGCTCGTCGCACTCATGCGCGATGGTGGCTCGCGCACCACTACGTCAGCCGCCACATCCGCAGCGCCTCCACCTGCACCCCGCCATCCTGCGCGAACGCCGACACCGTCTCCCCCCGCAGCTCCGGCAGCCGCGCCACCAGGCACCGCCGGCCGTTGACGCAGACGTCAACGATGTCCTCCTGGCAGACAACGTCGAGCGTCACCGGCTGGTCCAGCCCCTCGACGCCCAGCAGCGCGTGCCGCGACCCCTCCAGTGACGGCCCGGCGTTCGTGCGGCAGAGGTCCACGCGCCGCCACTGCGGCGACAGGCGGACCTGGTAACCGTTGGTGAAGCCCTCCTCGCCGCGCACGGCGACACCGTACGCGGCTGTGCCCGGTGACGGGGCGAGGCGGACGGAGAGCCGCAAGTCCGGTCCCACCTCCGACAGAGCGGCGACCGCAAGGCCTGCGTCACTCCGCACCCCGACGCCGCCCTCGGTGAAGGCAACCTCGCCATCGGGCAGCATCTCCGGCACGAACCCACTCCACAGCGTCCCGTCGGCCTCCTGGATGATCTCGCGGAACACCACGTTGCCGGCATACAGACGCGCGCCGTCGTCGCGGTCGTTCTCCAGCGACGGCAGGAACGCCGCGCCGATGCGCCGCCGCTCCCCGTACGCCGCCGTCTTCATCACGGCGGCCATCGGTCCGTCGAAGGTGTCCACGGGCGGCGTCTGCCACGGCCCGAGCGGCGACCGCGACATGCGGTAGCGCGCCACGCCCCAGTTGCTGAAGATCAGGTAGTACCAGCCGTTCCACGCGAAGAAGTCGGGGCACTCCGGCACACCCGCGTAGCCGGGGATGAGGAAGGGCTCCTGCAGTTCCCACTGCTGCAGGTCCGGTGACACCAGGTGCGCCAGGCACCCGCCGCGTTCACGAAGGGCGTGGTCGGTCAGCGAGGCGCTGGCGAGCAGGTGGAACAGCCCGGTGCCCGGGTCCTGGAACACGACGGGGTCGCGGTAATCCTCGGGCGAGTAGCCCTCCTGGGGCGAGGCGAACGGGTTGGCCGGGCTCTTGTGGTAGGTGACTCCGTCGCTGCTGGTCGCCACGCAGAGCCGCTGGTCATAGTCCGGGTAGCGGGTAGCGTAGAAGGCGTGGTACGTGCCGTCATGCCAGAAGACGGAGCCGGTGCAGATCGAGCCTTCCCAGTCGTGCTCGACGGGCAGGGCCAGCGGGTGGTGCTCCCAGTGGATCAGGTCGGTGGTCGAGGCATGGGCCCACTGGTGGCACCCCAGGCCGCCACGGGCGCGGTGGTGCTCCTCATCCAGCAGGTAGTACAGGTGGAAGACGCCGTCATGCCAGAAGGGCATGCAGTCGCCGACGAACTGGTTGCCGCCCGGCCGCCAGTACTGGTGCATGAGAAGGGGCCTCGCTCAGCCTATTGAGGTTGGAGTCCGCTTGCGCGCGTGAGGACACGCGCGCCCACGCGACCATCCCGCCGCCGCGTGCTCCCGCTTCACCGTTCCCGCCGTTCACTCCTCATACAACCAATCCACCGGGAACCGCGTGATCTGCGTCGTGTTCAGGCCGCCGGTGGCACGCTGCCCGGCGCAGTACGACAGCAGGACGGCGTCCTCCACGAAGTGGACGCCCGTGTAGCAATACCAGCCGCCGGGGTCGTCTTCGAGGACCTTCGGCTTGATCCACGTCTGCCCCTCATCCTGTGAGATCCGCGTGACCAGCGGGGTGCGGTTGCCGCGGCGGTCCTCGGGTATGCCGGTGTGGTCGTTGTAGACCACCAGCAGGTCGCCGGTCTGGGGCAGGCGCTTGCAGCTTGCGGGGCTGAGCGGGGATAGCAACTCGGTGGGCTCGGCGGTGGACCAGCTCTCGCCGCTGTCATCGGACCACGAGCGGTACAGGTAGCCGGTGGCGTTGCGGATGAGCATCATCAGCCGGCCCGTGACCAGCTCCACCACGAGGGGCTCCTGGAAGCTGATCGGGCTAGCCGGGTCGGGCTGGGGGACGTAGGCGCTGTGCCGCCAGGTTGCGCCGGCGTCGTCGGACAGGAAGCAGACACAGTCGCCGATGCCTATGCCACTACCGCCGAAGAACTTATGGTCGGCCGCCGGGACCACGAGACGCCCGGACGCCAGCTGCACCATCCGGTCGTTGTTGACGACATAGTACGAGGTGTCGCCGCTGCAGCAGATCGGCTCGCTCCAGCTTCCCCCCTCGTCCGTCGAGAACCGCAGCAGGAACTTGAGTTCCTGGCCGCGCTCTTCGTCCGGCTGGCGCAGTAGGTACCCCAGGGCGATCCGCCGGTCCTGCAGCCGCAGGAAGGACACCGACATCGTGTTCATGGCGGTGTTCTCGACCAGCACCCGGTCCTGGGGGCTCCAGGTGAAGCCGCCGTCGGCCGACTCGCGCGCGGCGACCCGGGAGGGGCTGTCGTCGCGGGCCCCGCCGGTGAAGTGGGAATAGGCGAACAGCAGGCGGCCGTCCTGCAGCGTCACGAAGGAGCCTTCGGAGTTGCGCGGGTTCTCCGGTCCGGGCGGCAAAAGGACGATCTTGGTGACATCGGCGTCAGGCATGGCGGGCCTCCAGGGCGTATTGGCCGGAGCATTTCGGCGCTTGCTGCCGCACTCCTTTGTGGGGTCGGAGGGCCGACATGCGGGGGCTGGGAAGGGCTGCTGGAGCCCGGTGTGGAAAAGCGTGTTGAAAGAGCTGACCGTGTGACCATGCTTGGGGGTCTCCCGGCGCCGCACCGACCATAGACGCCCAAGTTCAGGCCGCCAGACTTGTACTACCAGGGGCTGGGCACGCTGCAGTTTTCTCCACAGCCCACCATCGGGAATCCACACTCCAAACGGCGCGTGGCACACGAAAGGACGAGACCATGAGCAATTGGGTATCCCATCCGGACGACGTGGACAAGCTGGTCGGGCAGTGGGAGAGAGACTACCCGGACGTGCTCGCGGTGGAGCACACCGTGCAGTATGCCGGCCGCCCGGTCTGGACCCTCACCGTGACCGACCGCAGCCTCCCCGCCGAGGGCAAGCGCAAGGCGGCCTTCTACAAGCCGCACGCCCATGAGCCCGCCCCCATCGCGGCCCAGATGAACATCCTGAGCCAGTTGCTCACCGGCCATACCCTCGCCGGCGAGCCGACCGCCCTGGAACGCGACCGCTTCCTGGCCGAGACGCTGCTGTGCTTCATGCCCGATGCCAACCCCACCGGCACCGCCGCCGCGCCCGTGGCGGCCTGGGATGGGAGTCTGTATACCAATGAGGAGTTCTGGGCCTGGATGCGCGGGGTGGACCCCGACAATGGCCTGATGTGGAAGCGCGTGGACCTGTGGGACGACACGAAGGAAGAGAAGCTGCCACTGCGCTACGGCATCGTCTACGAGCAGATCTCCGCGCACGAGTATGTCGAGCCCAACCGCCACCCGCGCTCCTCGCTCTTCCAGGGCCTGCAGCGCCTGCGCCAGCGCTATGAGTGGGACCGCTGGCTGGACCTGCACCAGACAGAGTTCGTCGGCAGCGACCGCAACTGCATGGTCATCCTGCCGGCGGGGATGGACGAGCAGCCCGCGGCGCGCCAGGACATCGAGCGCAGCCATGCGGCGGCGATCCTGCAGGCCTGGCAGGAGATGCCGGGCGCGCGCCCGATCATGAAGGCCGAGCCCCTCAACTACACCGGCGAGCAACTCCAGTACTTCCTGAACGTCTGGGGAGAGATCCGCCAGGGCTGCAACTTCCTCACCACCGAGATCCAGAACAACAGCCTCCTCACCCCGCCCCCGCTGCAGCAGCAGCTCAACGAGGTCGCGATCGTGGCCACCATTCGGCACATGCTGGACACGCCGTAGGAGCGCGGGCTTTCCAGCCCGCGCCTTGCGGTGCTGCACCACGAACGGCAACGTCCGCGGGCTGGAAAGCCCGCGCTCCAACGGCTGCGGCTCTGGAGAGCCGCGCTCCTGCGGCAGGACCCTCTCCCTCCCCCGCCGAACCATACCTCACTACGTCGCCCCGAGGTGAGACGATGCGGAAGACCCTCTGCGTAGTCGTCTGTCTGCTCATCAGCGGCACACTCGCGTGGGCCGCGCCGACGGTTCCTGCGGTGCGCCTGCAGGGGCCGATGCGACCTGACGGCTCGCTCGACGAAGCCGCCTGGCAACAGGCGCAGTGGCAGACCGGGTTCGTCTCGGCCAGCGCCGCGGTCGAGGGCGCGAACCCGCCGATGCAAGTGCAGACCCGCTTCAAGGTGCTCTTCGACAACGACGCGCTCTACGTCGGCGTCGAGTGCGATGAGCCCAGCCCCGGCAAGATCGCGGCCCGCTACTCCGAGCACGACCAGGATGTCTACCAGGACGACTGCGTCGAGGTGTTCCTCGACCCCGCGGGCGAGGGGCGCTACTACCAGCACTTCGTGGTCAACACGAAGGGCGCGTGGTATGACGACGCCGGCGCCGACTACGGCCTCGTCCACGCGAAGCTGTGGGAGTTCCCGCTTCAGGTCGGCACGCAGGTGGACGCGGCGGGCAAGGTGTGGCGCGCGGAGATGCGGTTCCCGTTCGCGGCGATGAACTTGCCACCGAGTCCGCAATCTACGTGGCTCTTCAACGTGACGCGCGAGCGCTACGCCGGCGGGAAGCTGGAGCTATCCACCTGGGCGCCGCTGAAGGGCAACTTCCACAGCCCGAAGCTGTTCGGCAAGCTCACCGGAGTGAGCGTGGACTTCTCGCCCTTCACGTGGACCATCGGCGCGCCGCAGGTGACGATCAGCGGCGACGGGAGCGGCAACCACCTGCTGCGGATGAAGACGACCGTCACGAATGGCACGGCGCAGAGTCGAAGTACCGTGCTGACAGCGTACGTGTTCGGGAGGACAGGCGGGGTACAAGCCCCCGCCCTAGAGGTCGCCGCGGGCGGCAGCGCGGAGGTCGAGTTGCCGCCGCTGAAGCTCGCAGGGAGCCCACGCGAGGCGGTGGTGCAGTTCGGCGTGCTGGACACGGCCACGCAGAAGCCGATGAAGATCGTGGTGCAACACCTCGACAGCGAGTACAAGCCCATCGCACTGCAGATCCTCCGGCCCAGCTACCGCCAGAACATCTACGCGACCGAGAATGTGCCGGAGCTGGTGTTCCGGGTGCAGCTGGCGCCGGATGTGGCGGCGAAGACGGCGCTGGTGGCGTACAGCCTGCAGGACGCGGCGGATAGCGTCGTGCGGGCGGGGAGGGCGACGGCGAGGCAACTGGCGGACCCGCAGAAGCTGGAGATCGGTGGGCTCGCCGCGGGCGTGTACACGCTGAAGGCCCGGGCGCTGGACAAGGGCGACGGCACGGTCATCGCGACGGCCACCACCATCCGCAAGCTGGTACCCGCCACGGGCAGCGAAGTGCGCATAGACGCACAGGGCAACATCCTGGTCAACGGCAAGCCGAAGGTCTTCATCGGCTGGTACGGCGGCGTGCCGACAGAGGACCCGCGCCGCGACGCCGTGGCCCTCCAGGACATCCAGACGCCGGCGGTCCTGTCGGGCCTGGACCCCAACCCCGTGCGCGAGGCCTTCGCCAAGGGCATCTACTCCATCGTCAGCATCGAGCCGGGCCGGATGTACTACACGTTCAACTGGTGGCGCGACAGCAGGATCAAGCTGCACGAGGAACTCAAGCAGCAGGACGCCCCGAGCGAGGAGTTCGTCGGCTACCTCAAGCAGCTCGTGAACTGCGTCAAGGATGAGCCCGGTCTGGTCGGCTACTACCTGGCCGACGAGCCGGAGATCAACGATGCGCGTTCGGCGTACCTGGAGGCCATGTACCGGCTCATGCAGGAGCTGGACCCGTACCACCCGGTGATGATCACCAACGACACGCTCGATGGCATCGTGACCCACGGCTACCGCGCCTGCGACATCATCAACCCCGATCCGTACTCGCCGGCGTGGGACTATGTTCCCAACTTCCTCAAGCGCTGCCACGAGGTCGCCGGGCCGGACAAGGCGATCATGCTGACCCTGTGGCACTCCTCGACGCAGGCCCACTTCTCCAACCCGTGGGGCACCGCCCCGGCGTATCCGTACCGGGTCATGCGCGAGCAGTACCTCGTGGGCGTGGCTCAGGGCTGCCGGGGCTACACCGCCTACACCAGTTGCTTCTTCATGCCCGAGGTGGTGCTACGCTATGGACTCCCGCCGATCTGGCGTGAGGTGCGCTTCCTGGAACCCGCGATGGCCCACCCGTTGGACAAGCCGCAGGTGACCGCCAGTGCCGAGATGAGCGCCTGGGCCGGGCAGGCTAACGGCCAGCTCTACCTGATCGTCGTCAACCATAAGCCGGGCGCCCGGCCAGCGAAGATCAGCCACCCGGCGCTGGCGAAAGTCAAGAGCCTACTCGTCGTCTCCGAGGGTCGCACGGTCCCCGTCGCCGGTGGCGCCCTCAGCGACCAGTTCGCCGAGGGTGACGTGCATGTCTACACCGCCGATCCCGCGGGCGCGAAGCTGCCGACGGTAGCGCAGGTGGAGCAAGACCTGGCGGCCCAGGAGCAGGCGACCATCAAGCCCGGCAACCTCCTGCACGTCTCGCAGGGCATCCGCGCCCGCGCCGCCGAGGGCGCCTATGCTCCCTGGTTCTACCAGTACTACTACTATGCGATGAATGGCATCACCGATGATCTCGGCTGGCACCTGTCGCACACGGACAAGCCCTCGTGGCTGGAGATTACGCTGCCGCAGGCCAAGAGCATCGGCCGCGTCGTGGTCTATACGCCCAACCTGAAGGACTACGACTTGCAGTTCCAGGGACCGGACGGTGCGGTGCGGGTGGCGGAGATTCGGAGCAATGACAGCGACATCGCCGAGCACACCTTCAACCCGCCGGTCGCGACGCTGAAGCTGCGGATCACGGCCCTGGCGGTGCGCGACGGCCAAGGCACGAAGGGCGCCACGGTGCGCGAGATCGAGGCCTACGAACAGCCCGGCTCGGGCGCGGCGACTCCGGTCAAGACTGTCTCCGCGGGTGGCCCGGCCATCAGCTTCGTCGCGCCCAAGTCCGAGACCGAGGGGGCGCCGGTGCTCTGGCGCGAGGACTTCAGCAAGTTCGAGACCGCGCCGAAGTACAACTGGGACGGCAAGGACACCAAGTGGGTCCTGAACGCAGAGAAGCTGTCCGCTGTGCCCGTGGGCGGGGCACAGGCGCCCGCCCTGCAGGTCGCGTCCATTGCGCCCGAGGGCTATGCCGGGATGACCCACTTCTTCCCCGCCGACCCACAGTTCCGCTACTTCCAGGTGAAGATCAGCAAGATCGAGGGCGAGGGCTACAAGTGGGCCACGGCGAGCTGCGGCGAGGGCTCCGGCAAGGTGCCCTGTCGCACCGGCGTCCACACCACGAAGTCCGGGATCTACACCGTGGACACGCACTACGTGAATGAGGGCTTTGCCAACGGGACGCTCAAGCAGGCCTTCGTCAGCATCTTCGCGGCCGGCTCGGGCAAGAACCCCGATGGCACCGGCAAGCGGGGACCGCAGTTCACCTACGACTGGCTGCAGCTCGTGCGGCGTCCGGTGGATGGGCTGATCGTCACGATGGCCGATGGCTCGCCGCTACCCCCGGTGCTCAAGCAGGGCGACGAGCTACTGTATCGGGTGTTCCTCGAGAAGCCGGCACTGGATGTGTCCGTCGAGGCGCTGGGCGGGGCGAGCTACACCCCGGTGCTCATCAACAAGGAACCATACGTGCAGTTGCTGCGCGTCGGCGCGGGTGACGGGCGCGAGTGGGCCGCGCAGGTGAAGCTCGGCCCCGGCACGGGGCCCTTCGATGCGAGCAAGGGCTACCCGATCCTGTTCCGGGCCGCCATCGCCGGTGGGGCCATTCCGGATACGAGCCAGACCGTGAGCGTGAAGTTCGAGTGACGGCAGGGAATCGGGAACCGGGATCCGGAGATCGGGAGCTGGGAGGGCCACTGGAGGGGCCGGTTATCAACCGGCCCGCCGTCACTGACGAGTGCCACTATCACACATGGGGAACGATATGAGAACCGTCTGCTTCGTTGCTTTGCTGCTGCTCGCGAGCTGTGCCGCCTTCGCCGAACCCCTCGTCCCTAACGCCGGCCTCGAGACCGGGACCGACAAGCCGGATGGCTGGTCGTGGCGCACGGGCGAAGGAGGCCTGGGGGAGTTCGAGTGGACCGCCCGGATGGCCCATACCGGCCAGAAGTCGTTCCGCATCAAGCGCGCGGGCGCCTCGGGCTACACGGCTCTCGATAGCGAGGCGATCGGCGTCACACCGGGCATGACCGTCCGCGTTGCTGCCTGGATCTACCCGGTCAAGCCGGTGCGGCGTGGCGTGTACTTCATGGTCACCCAGCACAAGCCGGGGACGGACGCTGAGGACCTTCCCAATACCTTCGGCGTCACCACGGCCGCCTTCGTGCCGCAGGTCTGGCAGCAGGTCAGCGTCAAGCTGACCATCCGCGAGGGCATTGACCGCATCCGCCTGCACTGCATCCAGGCGTTTCTGCCCTCCGAGCTGTACTGGGATGACTTCACCGTCACCGAGGCCGGGGCCGAACCCCAGCCGCGCTACGAGCCGCCCACCAAGGAAGACGTGCCACCCCTGACGCCGGAGCTGGAGGCCACGGTAGCCAAGCGCCCCCGCGCCACGGCCAGGGTCGAGATGCGCGGCGAGCGCCCGCGCCTCCTCGTGGACGGCAAGCCCACGCCCTTCGCCTGGTATGTCAGCGCCTTCGGCGGGCCGGGCTTCTTCAGCAACGCGCAGATCGGCGACTTCGCCAAGGTCGGCGTACACGTCTACCTCGTGCCGCTCGTCCTCGGCAACGGCCTATACGGCGCCAAGGGTCCGTGGCTGGGGAAAGACCAGTACGACTTCAGTGTCGTGGATGACCTCCTGTGGCGCGTGCTGCGCGTGGACCCGCAGGGCTACGTCATCTTCTACATGTGCTCCGACCCCTACCCGGCCTGGGGCGCCGAGAACCCCGACCATGTCACGCAGGATCAGAATGGCCAGAAGGCCATCGTGTGGATGCATCCCAAGCGCTGGGGCAACGACCCCAAGGAGGGCGAGCGCTTCGCCCCGAGCCTGGTGTCGCACAAGCTGCGCGACGATGTGTCGGCGACGCTGAAGCTCCTGGCCAAGCACGTCGAGAGCAGCGTCCCCGGCCGTGCGGTCATCGGCTACCACGTCGCCGGCTTCAACGACGGCCAGTGGTTCCAGTGGGCCAGCCTGAACCCGGCGGACCTGCACTTGGCCGACTACTGCCCCGGTGCGGAGGCAGCCTTCCGCGAGTGGCTCAGCCACCGCTACCACACCTCCCCGGAGGGTCCGATTGTGTGGAGCGAGGAGCCGTTCCGGAAGGCCTGGAACGACCCCAACGTCACGACCATGGATGCGCGGATACCGGGGGCGGACAAGCTGTGGGCGGACCGTGTCTTCGTGGACCCCGCGACCGAGCGCCAGGTCGCCGATTACCAGCGCTTCTACTCCGAGGGCGTGGCCGAGAACGTCATGGCCCTGGCGAGGGTGCTCAAGTCCGAGACCCGGCGCCCGATCATCTGCGGCACGTACTATGAGGACATCACCTGCAACTCCACCAACCACATCGCCCTCGGGCGCTTCCTGAATGACACGGCGATTGACTACCTGGCCGGCCCGGCCGCCTACTCCATCCGCATGGCCGGTTGCCAGGGCGCGGTGCGCAGTGTCTTCGCCTCGACCGAACTGCATGGCAAGATGTACCTGACCGAACAGGACTGGCGCTCATGGCACTCGGTGCCCAACCAGCCCGAGCAGAACTTCTCGTGGGGGCGGGCCGAGACTGCCGACATCCACAATGCCATGGTGCGGCGCGAGTGCGGCATGATGCTCGCCTTCGGGCTGGGCACCTGGTGGTACGACATGTCCGGCGGATGGTTCCGCGACGACCAGATCATGGCCGGCATCGGTGAGGCTGTGCGGGCCTTCAACATGGAACTGGCCGACCGGGACCGCCCGCAAGCCGACCTGGCGGTCTTCGTCTCCGAGGAAAGCGACAGCTATATCCGCATGAGGTACGGCGGCCAGTATCGCCACGTGGGCATCGTCCAGCAGATCGAGGAGCTGAACACGGCGGGCGTACCGTACCGACTGTACCTGCAGTCGGACCTGGGCCAGATGAAGCTCCCCAACCACAAGGCCTATCTGTTCCTGAACCCCTATGTCATTACGGACGCCCAGCGCGCAGCCATTGAGGGTCTCAAGCGCGACGGCAAGCTCCTCGCGTTCGTCCACGCCCCGGGGATCATCGGTAGCGACGACCCCGCGAAGACGGCGGCGGAGATCACGGGGCTGAGGCTGACAGCCTTGGCCGGCGAGACGCCGGCACTGGGCGCGGAGGGGGGACAGGGCCAGGGCGGGGCGACGAACCAGGGCGGGACGCCGAACCAGGGCGGGGCGCCGAACCAGGGCGGGGTGTCGCCGCAGGCGACAGGGACCCCGCCGGCGAGCGGGACGAAGGGCCAGGGCGGGGCACAGGGCTCGGGCCCCGACTCAGGCGTAGTGCGGGCTTCCAGCCCGCAACCGGCGCCCGGGGCGGGCTCGAAGCCCGCACTACATCCCCTGCTCGCCGGCATGGAGGATGAGGTCATCATGTCCCCCGCCCCCCAGGCCAATGCCCTGCAAGTCGTGGACCCACAGGCCGTCCCGCTGACCACCTACGAGAGCAGCACGGCCGTCGGCTGCGCGGCACGGGACTTCGGCAAGTGGAAGAGCGTCTTCATCGGCAGCCCGTGGATCAGCGCGGGCTTCGCCCGCAACCTGGCGCAGTGGGCGGGTTGCTGGGTCGCCGCCGCGCCCGGCGATGCCGTCTATGCCAGCCAGCACTTCCTGACCATCCATGCGCTCTTCCCGGGCCACAAGGTGCTCCGACTCAAGCAGCCGGCGAAGGTGACGGACCTGACGACAGGCCGCGTTGTCGCGGCCCGCGCACAGACGGTCGAGGTGGACATGGAGCGCGGGCAGACGCGGTGGTTCCGGCTGGACTGACCTCAAGGGAGTTGGTAGCGATGACTGTCAGGCGGCTGTGTGTGTGCCTGGCGCTGCTCACGCCGGTGCTGGCGGGGGCGCAGGCCGAGCGCGTTCTGCAAGCCCCGGTCAACCCCGGCTTCGAGGACTGG
The DNA here is from genome assembly GCA_021372615.1 of bacterium. NCBI lineage: Bacteria > bacterium. The sequence goes on from JAJFUB010000054.1 coordinate 19,611, forward strand.
GCCAACAACGCCCCGGTCGGCTGGACGCTCAACGACCACCCCGACCTTGCCGGCGCCTGGGTGCGCTCCGCCAGCCCTCGCTCCGGCGCTGCCGCGGTGACGCTTCGCGCCGGGGCCAAGCGCACTTGCCACGCCTACCAGCGCTGGTTCCCGGTCAACGCCCAGACCTTCCTGACCGTGTCGGTGTGGGTCAAGGGCCACGGGTCCGGCGGGCTGCAGCTCTACACCTATGACGCCAAGTGCATCTTCAACGGCGGCTGGGCGGGCCGGAGCGTCGCGCTCACGGACCAGTACCGGCAGGTCACGATCACCTATCTGCCCGACAAGCCCGAGGTGGGCCACGTCGCCGTGGTACTCGCCTGCGAGGGCGAGGGGGCCGAGGCGACGTTCGACGACCTGACGCTGAGCTTCACACCCCTGTCCGACCTTGCCCGCTACGCCTACCACCCCGACCTCGCGGCCGACGTGAAGGCTGGGCGCTGGACAGCCCCGCCGGGAGCGACCGTGGAGGTCGCTGACGGCCCGTACGACACGCCGGGTTTGCTGGGCAGGCCGGCGGCCGTGGCGGCGGAGGGGAAGCCCTACGACGCCGCCAACTGGTGGAAGCAGAGCGCCGGCGGCGGCGCCTCAGGGGCGGTGTGGCGCGAGTTCGACAGCCCGCTCTTCCCGTTGCGCGGCGGCTTCCCGTATGAGATCCGCTTCCGGCATCGCGCCCAAAGCGGCGCCAGCGTCCACTTCAAGCTGCGCTACTACGACGACGCCGGCGCCGAGGTCAAGTGGCTGCAGAACACCTGGGCCTATCATGCCGTTGGCGGCCCGCGCAGCGGCTCACATGCCTGGCGCGAGAACGTCGCCACGGTCCTGCCGGTGCCGGAGGTGCGGCAGGCCCGACTGGAGATCTGGTACGCCGAAGGCAGTGGTCCGCTCGGGCTCGCCGACCTCGACGTCCGCCCGGTGGCCGCGCTCGTAGCGCCCACGGAGGGCCTGGGCGCCCCCCTCAAGGAGTCGGCCCTCAAGGACGCCCGCCCTGTGCCGCTGCCGCCCATACCCACGCGCGAGGCTGTGGCGGTCACGGTTCCGGCGGGGGCGAAGACACGGATCGTCACGGCCACACCGACCGAGCTGTCCCTGGAGCTGGGCAGTGGCGTGACGCTGCGCGGCCTGTTCGACGGCGGCAGCTTCCTGGGGATCGGCGAGGTGCGGCTGGGGAGCCTGGTGCTCCATGCCGCCGACGCCCCGCCCTGGGCGCCCCTGCCGCAGGCCGACCCGCCGGCCGACTACGTGCGGTGCGCTCTCGCGGGCGCGACGGTCGGCTGCCCCGGCCATGCCGACGGAGTGACGCTCAAGCTCCAACTCGTGCCGGCTGAAGGCCAGCCGGACGAGGTGCTGTGGTACTTGTGGCCCGAGAGGACGCAGCTCATGGACATGGACGCCACGGGCTTCGGGTACAGCTATGCCGCCCGGTCGGCGGCGCGGACCTTCCGCGGCCTGACGGATCGCACCGTCTGGGGCCTGGCCGGCACCAGCACGGGCCTCACCGCCCAGACGCAGCAGACCTACAGCCTCGACAACGTCTTCCCCCTCGGCGGTGAGCAGACGAACGCCGGGGGCGGCGGACTGCGGTTCGTGCACGCCGACCCCTTCGACTTCCAGACCGGGCCGGAGGGCTCCCTCATCACAGGCTTCGAGCAGCCCGGCTTCGTGGACAAGAGCGCCTACGCCAGCCGCTTCGGCGTCCACGTCAACGACTTCTTCCGGCTGCCGTGGGGGACGCAGATCGCGACCGGCCCCAAGCACGTCCTGTTCACCCGGGGGCGCGGGGCCGACGCCTTCGCGGCCGCGCGGGACGCGACCTACGCCACCTGCCGCCAGGCCTATGACCTCAAGCGCGATACGCCGTTGCCGATGGTGAACGTCTCGCGGCTGCAGTACGCCCCGTGCCCGGAGTCCAAGACCGAGCTGCCCCGCATCGCCCGCGAGTGGGTGCCGGAGTTTGGGAAGCTGGGCTTCAAGCGCGTCTACCTGGGGCCGCTGTGGGAGGGCGTGGTGTGCGGGCCGAGCCGCCTGGAGATCGCCGAGCGCTTCGGCGGGGAGCCGGCGCTGAAGACGCTGTGCGACGCCGCCCATGCCTACGGCCTGCAGGTCATCGAGTGGCTCTGCCCGGCGCACCTGTGGTGCCAGGCCGACATCTTCAAGCAGCACCCCGAGCGCGAGCTGAAGGGCGCCAACGGGCAGCCGCCGACCTCGTACTGCTGGCCGACGCTGCGCGGGGTGGACCTCACGGGTGACCACTGGCAGTACTTCGTGGACAGCGTCCGGGGCCTCCACGAGCGCACCGGCCTCGATGGCCTGTGGCTCGACTCGTACTGCTCCTTCACCCACTTCATCGCCACCGAGGACCCCCAGTTCCGGCTGCGGCAGGGCGACGCGCTCTTCCGTCTGCACCGCGAACTGCACCGGATGGGCCTGGTCACGTACGTCGAGGGCTGCGCGTGCTTCGGCATCAAGTCCAACGGTCTCCCGTGCCGCCAGGACGACGACGGCCCGGCCTTCCCGGCGCCGGACACGTTCTATGACAGCTCCCCGTACTACGGCCCGGCCTCGGCCCAGGATGAGGCGGTCTACGCCCGCTATCTGGGCGGCGAGGACCACTACTATCGCTACCTGGCGAACAAGTGCTGCCCGTTCATCTACTACGAGGGCGTCAAGGAGGTCCCCGGCGCGCTGGAACGCGTGGCCCGGGCCAACCGCGACTACAATGCGGTCGTGCGCTACATGGAGCGGCGGGTGCTGCTGCCGGACGACCAGGGGGTGCTGTGGCATTTCGCAGGCCGGCCCAAGGTCCTGTTCGCCTTCCGGGAGGGGGAACTGAGCCTGCCGGGGGTGGCGGTGGCTACCGAGGTCGGCACCGGCCGGAAGCTACCGGCGTCAGGCAAGCTGAAGGTGTCGGCGACGACGACATATCTGCTGCAGGGGCGGTAGGGCCGACCGACGGAGCTTGACATGGGCCGGTCACAGGAGTAGCCTATGATGCACATAAGCACCATATGATGCTTATGTGCATCACTTGGTGAGATGAGGCTCCCATGCTGCTTGCCCGTCCTCTTGATGATGTCCTCTCCTCGCAGGCCAAGGTCCGGGTCCTGCGGGTGCTGGCCCAATCGCCCGTGGCCCTCACGGGGCGTGAGATTGCGCGCCGCGCCGGCACCGCGACCGGCCACATCTCGCGGGTCCTGCGGGAGCTGAGCGCGGCGGAGATCATCGGCGAGGCCGGTGGCGGGCGCGCCAAGCTCTACACCTACCAGGACGACACGGCCCTCGCGCGCCAGCTCAAGGAACTCTTCGTGCAGGAGGGGCGTCGTCTTCGTGGTGTCGTCCGCGCGCTGGCCAAGAGCACATTCGGCCTTCAGGCCATCATCCTTTTCGGGAGCGAGGCGCGCGGCGAGGCTGCTGCCCACAGCGACACAGACCTGCTCTTGGTCGTGCAGCGCCTGACGCGGAGCACGGAGGCGGAGGCCCGCCGGCAGTGCCTGAGCCTGGCGGAGGCCGAGCACCTGCATCTGTCGTGGCATGTGGTGGATATGGCCCGGCTCTACCGCTGGCATGAGGCGAGCGATCCCTTCTGGGTGAACGTTGTGCAGGACGGACTGCTACTTTGGGGGACAGACCCGGGGGCACTGATCCATGGCCACATGGAAGGACTACTGGCGCCAGGCGACGCTGTTTTGGGAGGTGGCCGAGAGCGTCCATGACGCGCCTCATGCCAACCAGGCCGCCAGCAATGCGATTCTCGCCGCCATCGCGGCCAACGATGCCCTGTGCCTGTACCTCGGCGGGCGCCGAGCCAGAGCGGATGACCACGCCTCCGCAGTCGCCCTGCTGCGCCAGATCACAAGCAAGACTGAGCACAGTCGGGCAGCCGCGGGACACGCTGAGAAGCTGGCGGCCATTCTGCAGATGAAGAACGAGGTGCAGTACTACGGCGCCCCCATCACCCCGGCGCAGGCCGGCCGTGTCATGAAGCAAGTTCGTCGCCTGCTCGACTGGGTGCAGAGCGTCCTGCCGCCCGCTCCGATCGCGTAGGCGTGCGGCAGGCAGCCGTCCGACACTCCAGCCAGCATGGACCGACAAAGACATACCATCTTGCCGTTACTGCGGAGCGGCGAATTGCCACGGCGTTGCTTGCAGTGCTATAATCCGGCCATCGCAGACAGCGTCGCGGCACACTACACAGCTTCCATCGGAGACGTCTCAGATGATCCATATGCAGGGGGTAGGCCTGGTCTACCCCGATGGGACCCGCGCCCTGCGGGGCATTGACCTGCACATCGGGCGCGGGGAGTTTGCTTTCATCGTCGGCGCTTCGGGCAGCGGGAAGTCCAGCCTGGCGGGCCTGATCTACCGGGAGCACGTGGCTTCCGAGGGCCGAGTCATCGTGGGCGGCCAGGATGTGGCACAGTTGCCGCCCTCGCGGGTGCCGGCCCTGCGCCGCAAGGTGGGCGTCATCTTCCAGGACTACCGGCTGCTGCCGGATCGGACGGCCTGGGAGAATATCGGCTTTGCCCTGGACGTGATGGGCGTCTCGCGCGCGGATAAGCACCGCCGGGTGCCCATTGCGCTGGAGTTGGTCGGCCTGGGCGACAAGGCGTCCTCGTTCCCCCACCAGCTCAGTGGCGGCGAGCAGCAGCGCATCTGCATCGCGCGGGCGCTGGTGAACACGCCACCCGTCCTGGTGGCCGACGAGCCGACCGGGAATCTCGACCCCGATACATCGTGGGAGATCGTGCAACTGCTGGCGCAGATCGCCGACAGCGGTACGACTGTCGTGATCGCCACCCATGATAAGTACATCGTGGACCGGCTGAACCGGCGCGTCATCAGCCTGGTGCAGGGGACCATCGTGCGGGACGCCCGCGAAGGGGGCACGTACGATGGAAGCTAACCACACCGAGTTGGTGCTCACCCAGGCCTGGACGGCGTTGCGCCGGCACAGCCTGGTGGCGCTGGGCGCCGTCGCCAACATCGCCGTGTCGCTCGCCATCCTGGGCGCGTTCCTGCTCATGGCGGCCAACATCGAGCACATGGCCGGCAACCTGGCCCGTCAGGCCACCATCTCGGTGGAGTTGATGGACAAAGCCGATGGTGAGGCCATCACGGACCAGTTCACTGCGGACCCACGGGTCAAGCAGGCGACCTTCGTATCCAAGGAACAGTCTCTTGAGGAGTATGCCAAGCGGGTCAACATCCCGTACAGGGACCTCAAGAGCGCCATCGCCAACCCGCTGCCGGACATGGTCCGGGTGACGGTGAACGAGCCGGATGATCTCCGGGCGGTCGTGCAGAGCGCCAAGGGCATCAAGGGCGTCGCCAAGGTCCGCTATCAGCGCGACGTGGCCGAGAAGCTGTTCCGACTGGCGAACGGGGTCAAGATGCTTGGGCTGGTGCTCGGCGCGGTGATGGCGCTCGCGGCGCTCATGCTGGTGAGCACGACCATCCAGTTGGGCGTGCACTCGCGCCGCCGCGAGATCCGCATCATGCAGCTCGTGGGCGCGACGAACAACTTCATCCGCGCCCCCTTCATCATCGAGGGAGCTGTCGAGGGCCTGTTGGGCGGGGTTCTGGCGGCCGTCCTGCTGCTGCTCGGCTACTCGTACCTGGTCCAGCAGATCACGGCCAGCCTGACCTTCATTGACATGATCTATGGCGCGCGATTCCTGACGCTTTCGGCCCTCGGGCTCGTGCTGTGCGGCATGCTGTTCGGCGTCATCGGCAGCCTGCTGGGCACCCGGCATTACCTGAGACTCATCTAGACTGGTCCTGGCGCCTGCAAACGCCCCACCAGAGGAGGTCAGCGGCACTTGAACAACACCGTCCGGTTTGCCGGTTTACTCGTCGTCCTCAGCCTGCTGACAACAGCCGCGTTGGACGCGCCCTATGCGGCTCCACGCCGCTCGCTGCGCAGCCGCAAGGCCGCCGCCGACCGCGGCGCCGCCGCGGCGCGGGCGAAGATCCACACCCTCAAGAAGCGCGCCGTGGCCCAGCGGGGCCAGCTCTCGGCCGCGCAGCAGGCGCTGCAGGAGGCCCAGGGCGACCTGCGCCAGGCGACGGCCCAGTTGCGTCACACCCAGGCGGCGCTGGCCGTCGTGCGCCGGGAGCACCAGGAGGCGTCGGAGCGCCACCTGACCCAGAAGAAGCGCATGGAGGCGCGGGTCCTCGCGCAGTCTGAGGCGGGCAACCCGTCCTACCTCGAGGTCGTGCTCAACGCCACCGACTTTGCCGACTTCACCGACCGCGCCCAGATGACGCAGGTCATCGTCGAGCGCGACCAGGGCCTGTTGCAGCAACTGCTGGCCACCCGCCGCGCCCTGGCACGCCAGAAGGCGGCGTTGCAGGAGAAGCGGCGTCAGGAAGCCGCGCAACGCGACGAAGTCGCCCGGCAGCGCAATGAGGTCGCCATCAAGACCGAGATCGCGCTGGACAAGCTCAAGGACACGAATGCCGCGCGCGCACGGGCTGAGAGGGAGCTGGCAGCCTTCGAGCAGGCGTCCTCGGAGATCGCCGCGATGCTCAGCCGGGTCCAGCACTCCGGCGCCAGCGGCGGCGCCTATTCCGGCTCCTGGGGCGGCAGCTTCCTGCGCCCGGTGCCCGGCTACATTTCCAGCGCCTTCGGCTGGCGCATCCACCCGATCACCCACACCCGTCGCTTCCATGACGGGGTGGACCTGGCCTGTGGCGGGGGCACGCCGATCCGGGCCGCGGACAAGGGCCGCGTCATCCACGCCGGCTGGTGGGGCGCTTACGGCATCGCCGTCGTCATTGACCACGGCAGCGGCATGTCCACCCTGTATGGCCACTGCATGAGAGGCAGTCTGCGCGTGTCGTCCGGAGACGTCGTCTCGCGCGGCCAGGTCGTCGCCAGCGTGGACAGCACCGGCTGGTCCACGGGCGACCACCTGCATTTCAGCGTCCGCCGCTACGGCTCGCCGGTGGCGCCGTTCTAGCGGCCCAGGAGCAGGGAACCCTGGCCGGGCCCGCAGGGTTAGAACACTTGAACTCATCCGCACATCACCCCCTGTCAGCGCGCGTCGGGAGTCCGGCGCGCGGTGCGTCCTGGCAGGCTGGAGGCACGACGTGAAGCTCAAGCAGCAATATGTGCTCATTGCCCTGGCGGTGGTCCTGACCCTGGCGGCCTTCAGCGCCGGCACGTTCGCCGGCCTGGCGGCGGGGCGTGGCCGCCTCCTGGAGACGATCGCCCGGGTGGCCCAGGTTACTTCCGGCGCCTTTGAGCACCGCCAGGACCTCGATGTCCCGGGCGTGACCAACCTCAACGCCCTCGAAGTCATCTGGGAAGTGCGCGAGAAGGTCAAGCAGCAGTTTGTCTACCCGGTCAAGGATGACAACAAGCTGACTTACGGCGCCATCCGCGGCATGCTCTCCTCGCTCGACGACCCCTATACCCGCTTCCTGGACCCCGAGGAGTTCAAGGAGTTCCGCACCGACACTTCCGGGCATTTCGACGGCATCGGCGCGGTCCTGGAGTCCAAGGCCGACGATAAGGGCCACGAACAGGTCGTCATCTCGAGCATTCTCGAGGAGGGGCCGGCCGCCAAGACAAACCTGCGGCCCAAGGACATCATCGTCAAGGTCGACAAGACCATCGTGAACGGCATGACGCTGACCGCGGTGGTCAAGCTCATCCGCGGTCCGCGCGGTACCCCGGTGACGATCACGGTCATCCGCGAGGGCGCCGACAAGCCCATCGAGGTCACGGTCATCCGCGCCAATATCGAGGTCAAGGTCGTCAAGCCGGCCCAGGAGCCGAAGCCTGGCGAGAAGATCCAGTGGATGATGGACCCCGGGAAGAAGATCGGCTACGTCTGGCTGACCTCCTTCAACCAGAACGCCACGCGCGAGATGCAGATTGCCCTCGATGACCTCACCAGGCAGGGCATGAAGGGCCTCATCCTGGACCTGTCGTCCGATCCCGGCGGCATCCTCGATGTCGCCGTCGAGGTGGCCAGCTTCTTCATCTCCGACGGCCCCATCGTCTGGACCCGCGAGCGGGGCCAGGAGGCCCAGTCGCTCAACGCCATCCCGGGCAAGGCCATCCCCAAGAACGTCAAGATGGTCACCATCGTTGACGGTGGCAGCGCCAGCGCCTCCGAGATCGTCTCCGGCGCGCTGCAGGACACGAAGCGCTCGCTGATCGTCGGCCAGCACAGCTTCGGCAAGTCCAAGGTGCAGACCATCTGCGAGTTGCAGGACCAGTCGGCTCTTTTCCTGTCCACGGCTGTCTACCTGACGCCCAAGATGCGGGACATCGGCGAGCGGGACGCCGATGGCAAGCGCGGCGTCAAGCCGGACGTGCTCTTCGCCGAGCCCGACCCGAACACTCCGGACTTCAATGCCAAGGCCTGGCATGAGAAGCAAGTCGGCCTGGCGAAGGCCGAACTGCTCAAGCTGATGGGGCAGTAGCCCGCGGCGCCGGACGAACGCCGGCGTAGATAGTGACGCGGATCTGAGACGGCCCGGGCCTGCAACTTGCCCGGGCCGTTTTGTCTTGCAGGCATTGGCGCCTCGGGCGGGGAACCACAGGGGGCCTGGTGTGCAGGGAGCAGCACTGTGGGAGCGCTCCCACCGTCAACGAGCATCATGGCCCAAGAGCACGCCTCTGACGTCCGAAGCGAGGACATCCGCCTGCTGGAGCGGCGCAACTTGCGCTTGCTGGGCCTCTTGCGCGTCTACCGCTGGTGCCTGGTGGCCTCTCTCCTGCTGATCGCGGTGCTCATGGTGCTGCTGTTCTACGCCAAGGCGCCACCGCTGGGACGCGCGATCCTGATTGACGGGAAGCCGGTGGCCCTCGTCCGCAGTGAGCGGGCCGCAGCGGCGGTGCGCCAGCGCCTGCTCGTCGCCGATAGCGGCCCCGGGGGACGCGCCACGTTCCGCGAGACCTGGGGGGACGAGACGCGGCGGACCGACGGCGAGCGCATCCTGAGTGTCAGTGAAGCGGTGCGCCTGCTGAAGGGCAAGGTGACGGTGCTCCGCGAGGCCTTCGCCATCGAGGAGTCCGGCCATCAACTGGTGATCCTGCCCAGTCGCGAGATGGCCCTGACGGTGCTCGATCGGCTCAAAGCGAAGTACGCTTCACCCAGTGACGCGGTGGTGCGCAAGACCCGGCTCCGGCCGGAGCCGGCGATCCGCCCCTGCACGGTGCTCCCCGCCGAGATCGTCACCGACGAGGCGCAGGCCGCCGACCTGCTCACCAACGCCCGCCGGCAGGAGACCTACACCGTGCTGGCCGGCGACTTCCCTGAGCGCATCGCCAGCGCCTACGGCATGACGGTATCCGAGCTATGGGACCTCAACCCGGGGCTGCGGGGCCAGTCCCTGCACCCCGGCCAGCAGGTCCGCGTGCTCAGCCGGCACAGCGGGCTGACGGTCGTGACCATCAAGGAGACCGTGACCACGGTGGCCATCCCGGCGGGGGTGCGCCGCCAGACGACCTCCGAACTCCCGCGCGGACAGAAGCGGGTCGCTCAGCCCGGCCGGGCCGGCAGCAAGCGCGTGCGCTGGGAGGTGACGATGAATGACGCCCGCGAGGTCTCGCGCCGTCCGCTGGGCGAGGAGGTCATCGCCGAACCGCAGCCCCAGCTTGTCCTCATCGGGACGAAGTGACCTGGCAGGTGGTTGACTTGGACATTCCCCGGGCCCTGGCCCATACACAGCAGTGGGTGGCGGCCGCTCTGGCGGATCTGCTGCCCGTGCCGGGGCAGACCCCCACCGCCCTCCCGGCGGCCATGCGCCACGCCGTGGACGGCGGCAAGCGGCTGCGCCCTTTCCTGGTGATCCAGGCCGCTGCGTCGTGCGGTCTGGAGCCCCATGTGGTGCTGCCCACCGCCTGTGGCTTTGAGATGATGCACTGCGCCACTCTCGTACATGACGACCTGCCCTGCATTGACAACGCGGACCTGCGCCACGGCCGCACGGCGTTGCACCTGGCCTTCGACGAGGCCACGGCGCTCTTGGCCGCCGACGCGCTCATCATCCAGAGCTTCGAGTGCCTCGCCCGCCAGGCGGAGCGGCCCGAGACGCCGCCCGACCGCGTCCTGCAGTGCGTGCGCGAGCTGGCTGAGTATACGGGACCCCGCGGCCTGATCGTCGGCGAGGCCCTCGACATCGAGGCCGAGCACCGTCCGTACACGGAAGCCGATCTCGAGTTCATCCACATCAACAAGACCGCCAAGCTGATCGTGTGCGCCACCCGCGCCGGAGCGATCCTGGCCGGAGCCGAGGCCGCGACGCTGGCCCGCTTCACCGACTACGCCGAGGCGCTGGGACTGCTGTTCCAGATCACCGATGACCTGCTGGACGCGACCGGCACGGAGGCGGAGCTGGGCAAGCCCGTCGGCGCCGATGCCGCCGCCGGCAAGGCCACCTACCCGGGGTTGCTGGGGGTGGAGGCGGCGCGGCAGCGCGCCGAGCAGGTGGCAGCCCGAGCCCTGGCCGCTGCCCGCGGCCTGCCCGACACGGACCCGTGGCTCTCCCTGGCCGAGTTCGTGGTGGCGCGCCGGCACTGAGGGGTCTGTCCCCGCGCGACCGCTGTGCGGTCGCAGAGGGGGCTGACCCCGTCATCACCTCCCCAGGAGGGACGCTCATGCGACTCGCAGCCGCTCTCGCCCTGCTCGTCATGACGGCCGGCGTGCTTAACGCCGGCGAGCTGCAGGTGGTGGACGACTTCGAGCGCGGTGTGTCCGGCTGGTACCCCGTGGACGGCCGCCCCGACCGAGCCCAACCGCCCTACTGCCGCATGGACGCCGTGGGCGAGGCGAAGCAGGGCGTGGCTGCCGCCCGGCTGCGCATCGCCGCTTGCCCCGGCAAGTGGGGCCACATGCAGACGGCCGTCCGCCCGGTCGAGTGGATCGGGGCGGATTGCGACCGCCTCGCCCTGTGGGTCAAGGGCGACGGCTCCGGCGAGACGCTCAACCTCATGCTCGGCAACTACGAGCGCAAGCCGGCGCTGTGCTATGTCACCGCCATCAAGCTCGACTTCACCGACTGGAAGCACCTCATTGTGCCCTTCGCTGACTTCAAGCCGGCCGGTCTCCCCGCCAGTCTCGCGGACATCGTCCTGATCCAGCTCAACGTCAGCAACACCCAGAAGCCCCTGGACGTGCTGGTGGATGACATCGTGGCCTTGCCGGCCGAGCGCGGTGGGCGGCCCGGGCGCTTCTGCGATCTCGATGTGTTCACTACCCCCGGCTGGGACCTCCCCGCCCCGAAGGAGCCGGTGGCGGTGGACCCGCTCCTGGGCGTGCCGGCTACCGTGCCAATCCCCCGGATGCTCCACGGCGTCCGCAACCACCGCGACCTGCACAACCCGGTCACCTTCGCCGTGGAGTACGTGGAGCCGGGCACCTTTGCCGTGCGCGTCGCCAAGACGTCCGGCTATGGCGGCTCGAGCCTGATCGTGACCCTCGACGGCCAGGAAGCGCTCCGCCAGGCCTTCCCCGGAGAGACGGAGACGGAGCTGACGCAGTACCAGGGCTACTATGCCATCCCCGTCCCGGCGGGGCAGCACACCATCAAGGTGGATAACGACGGCGCGGACTGGGTACAGGTCGAGGCCTACCGCTTCGGCAACGTCGGGCGCGGGCGCGTCAGCGTAGACCGCGCCGACTCCGCCATCACCGTGGCCGTCTTCGGCAGCGATGCACAGCCCCTGCCGGGCGTCACGGCGACCATCACGATCGCCGGCCAGTCCGTGCCGACTCGCCCGCAGCCCGATGGCGCCTTGCGCACCGCCCCCCTGCGCGAGGCCTTTCCCACCGGCCGGTACCCGGTGGCGGTCGAGGCGCGGCGCGAGGGTAAGCTCATCTTCACCTCCCGCACGACGATTCAGACTGCCCGCCCGCTGGTCATGCCCGAGCGCCTCGCCTTCCCCGAGGGTGAGGCCGTCGCGTTCGCCTTCCGCTATATGAATGCCGCGGGCGTGCCCGTCGAAGCCAGGGGCCTGCAGGCCAAGCTGGGGCCCGTGGGCCAGGAGCCGAAGAGCGTGCCCCTGCGGGCCGAAGCCGAGGGCCGCACCGTCCTCGCCGCCGGGAAGCTCGCCGCGGGCAGCTATGAGGTGACGCTGGCGACGGGCAGCGAGACCCACCGGTTGCGCCTGCTCGTCTACCCGCCCGAGCCCACGGCCATCACCAGGGGCGGGATCATCAAGCTCGCCCCCAACGGCTGGTTTCTGACGCAGGACGGGCGGGACTTCACGCCCTGGGGCTTCGCCACCATCGGCATGTTCGCGCCCACGACCGAGGTCACGCGGGGGGCCGGCGACTGGGCCTACGCTTCCGACCAGGCCGTGCGCGACTGGATCGCCCTGCTGCATGCCTATGGGGTCAACGTCGTCCGCTTCGGCGTGAACGTCGGCGGGATGCGCGCCGATCAGGGCGGCCATCTGCAGCCGGACATGGCGGCGCGGGTGAAGCACTTCCTCGATCTCATCGGCCCCCTCGGCGTCCGCGCCCTGCCGGTCATGTGGTGGGGCCACTACCGCAACTTCGACTTCAAGGGGATTGCGGCCTATGACGCGCTCATCAAGGCCCAGGCCGACTGGTTCACCAGCCCCGAGGCCCTGGCGCTGCAGCAGCAGTACGTGCGCGAGGTCGTCGCCCCCTATGCCACCGACCCGCGCATCTTCGCCTGGGAAGTGATGAACGAGACGTACACCGCCGGCGGCGACCGCGGCGCGGCGATCCGCTGGACCAATGCGATCGTCCAGGCGATCCACGAGGTGGACCGCAACCACCTCACCACCACCAGCGCCTGCGAGGCCACCCCCCGCGAGGAGATCGAGTGGATCGAGGGCGCGCAGGTGGACTTCTTCAACTGGCACGCCTACCCGACGTACATGGACTACGGCACCTACCGCAAGCAGGCGGGGAACGACGCCATTCGCGAGATGGGCAACTACGCCGCCATGATGGCCCTCGCCGACGCCGGCCACGGCCGGGTCGTGATCCTCGGCGAGACCGGCAACGACCGCGGTCGCGAGGTGGACTACCCGGAGTTCAAGACGCTCATCACGCGCGACTGCCTGTGGCTGGCGTTCCTGTGCGGCTCGCCGGGCGGCATCTCGTGGGACGCCATCGCCGACCCGCGCGAGTTCGATGTCGTCTCGCGGATCGCCGCGGGAGTGGACTGGCGCCAGTTCCGCCCCGCTACGCCTCCGCTCACCGTCGGGGTCGCCGACACTGCCCGCGATCTGGGCAACCTGGCGCGCTATAGCTGGTGGGCGCTGGAGCACGGCGTGCCGCTGGTCTTCGGCAAGCCCGGGGCGGGGACGCTGCCTTCCGACAGCTTCGCGCCGCCACAGCCCCCCGGCGTCCGCGTGAGGTGCTCGGCCGGGTACCAGAGCCGCACCCTGGCGTCGGCCGACGGCAAGCTGCTGATCGCGTACGTGCGCAACGTCGGCGGCCTGCTGCCTCAGAACGTCCGCACCCGCACCGCCTGCCCGCTACGGGTGACGCTGGCCCAGAGCACCGGCGCCTGGCAGGTGTGGGACCTGGACGACCGCCGGGTCGTCCGGACGGTGAGGACGGCGGGCGCCCAGACGCTGGACCTGGGCGTGACCGACCACGATTTGGCGCTCGTGTTCCGCGGGCGCTGACGGCTGCGGTGAGGTAAGCATGGAGACCATCGTCGTGACGGAGGGCGGGTTCTGTTTCGGGGTGCGCCGGGCCATGAAGATGGCCGAGGAGATGCTGGCGTGCCACGGCAGCGGCGTGACGCTGGGGCCGCTCATCCACAACCTCGAGGCCGTGGCGCGACTGGAGGAGCAGGGGCTGCGCGTCGCTGAGAGCGTGGATGACGTGCGGCCGGGGGCAGTCGTGATGCTCCGCACCCACGGCACCGGCCCGGACACGATCGCCCGGCTGCAGGAGCGCGGCGTCACCCTCGTGGACGCTACCTGCCCGTTCGTCGCCCGTGCCCAGCGCGAGGCGGCGCAGTTCCAGGCCGCCGGCTACCAGGTGCTCGTGCTGGGCGACCCTGACCACCCCGAGGCCCTCGGCATCTCCGAGCACACCGGCGGAGCCGCGACGATCGTGGAGTCACCGGCCGACCTGGCCCGCCTCAAGCTGCGCAAGCAGGTCGCCGTTGTCTGCCAGACCACTCAGCGGCTGGACAATCTGCAGGCCCTCGCGCACGATCTACTGCCGTTGGTCAACGAGTTGCGGGTGGCCAACACCATCTGCGACGCCACGACCAAGCGTCAGGAGGCGTCGCTGCAGGTCGCGCGCGAAGTGGACGCGATGATCGTGGTCGGCGGACACCACAGCGCCAACACGACCCGGCTGGCGCAGATCTGCGCGGAGACGGGCACGCCGACCTACCACATCGAGACGGCGGCGGAGCTACAGGCGGAGTGGGGCCGTGGTGCGGCCAGGGTCGGCGTAACGGCGGGGGCGTCCACACCGGACTGGGTCATCGAGGAAGTCGCGGCGCGCCTGAGACAGTTGGCCGGCTAGCGCCCAGCAAGGAGGAGACTGTGATCACGTCACTGCAGCAGGTGGTCGAAAAGGCCCGCGAGTTCCCGACCCGTACCGTTGCCGTGGTCGTGGCCGAGCAGGAGAGCGCCCTGGAGTCGGTGCGCGACGCGATGCAGGCCGGACTGGTGCGGCCGCTGCTCTTCGGCGCCGCCGAGGCCATACGGGAGAAGGCCGACAAGGTGGGCCTGACGCTGGCGTCCGAGCAGATCATGGACATGCCCGACGACTTGACCGCCGCCGAGCAGGCCGTGCTGGCCGTCCGCTCGGGTGAGGCCGACATCCTGATGAAGGGGCAGATCCACACCGACGACTTCCTGCGCGCTGTGCTGCATAAAGAGAAGGGCCTGCGCTCCGGCAACATCATGAGCCATGTCTTCATCCTCGACACGACCTACCGGGGCAAGCTGACCTTCGTGACCGATGCCGCCATGAACATCGCGCCCGACCTGCCCACCAAGGCCGCCATCATCATGAACGCGGTCTTCCTGACCAACTGCTTCGGCCTGGAATGCCCCAAGGTCGGCGTCCTCGCGGCGGCGGAGCTGGTGAACCCCGACATGCCGGCCACGGTCGAGGCGGCAGCGCTGGCAGGCATGGAGCACCGCGGCCAGTTCCCCAACTGCACCGTGGACGGCCCCTTCGCGCTCGACAACGCCATCAACGCCGAGGCGGCGCGGGTGAAGGGCATCGGGGGCGAGGTGGCCGGTGACTGCGACATCCTGCTGTGCCCCAACATCGAGGCCGGCAACATCCTGGCCAAGGCGTACGCCTTCATGTGCGGGGGGCAGAGCGCGGGGGTGCTGGTGGGGGCGGCGGCGCCGGTGGTGCTGACCTCACGGGCGGACTCGGCGGCCGCGAAGCTCTACTCCATCGCTACCGCCATGCTCACCTCGAACATGGCCCGTACCGGCCGGCTCAAGGTAGGCCGGGTGCATTTCTGATCGCCCGGACCTACCGGGTAGGGCGGGGTGTCGGCGTCAGACTGCGCAGCAGTCTGGGCCGACGGGGGCCCCGCCGGGGCACGTCGTGGCGAGTGTGCCCACCCACACCAGTAGTGTGGGCGGCCTCGCCCGCACACGAACCACTGCCGTCCGTGGGCAGGCGAGGCCGCCTGCACTACGCCATGCCGCCGCGATACCACACTACACGTAGTCCATGTGCAGGTAGACCCACGGTGTGTAGGGGAAGGCCGCGCTGAGCCGCCGCACCGTGGCCTCATCGCCCTGGTGCACCGACACTACGTCCATCTCCACCGCCCGAAGCAGGTCTAGCCGCCGACACAGCAGCCGCGTCAGGAAGTCGTCCTTCGCCTCGATCGTCACTTCCCGCCGCACCGGCTCGTCCTCCCACAGCACGCCATCCCATGTCGGCGTCCACGCCTTGACGCGCAGACCGGACAGCAGGTCCAGGTCCGTGCAGGTCTGCTGCACCAACTCCTGCGGCCGAACGGGCTGGCCCATGATCATCAGCCCGCGCAGACCCTCGACGAACCCCAGGGACTGGCACAGCTCCCGCCACGGGTGCTCGTGAGACAGGTGGATCGCCACCTTGCGGTCCTGGCCGGCGGCCATGTGACCGAGGGTATCGAAGCACTGCCGCACCGCGGCCGCTTCGCCGGCGGCATCCTGTACCGTCCACGTGTCGCTGGCGTAGCGCCCCGAGGTGAACCCGGCCAGCAGGTAGCCCTGCAGCTCCCCTACGGCCGGATAGCGCACATAGACCGTCTCCTGGGGGATGACCTCGTAGATCATCGCCGTCATGGCCTCGCGCCAGTAGCCCGGGCGGCGCGGCGGGAAGCCGCCGTAGCCGCCGTAGGTAGCCAGGTGGGCCGCGTAGACAGCCTCTTCCTCAGCGTACAGGTCGTCGAGACCCAGTACGGCCGCCTCACCGGAGCCCGCGTCGGGCTGCCAGACAGCCTGGCGGATGTAGATCAGGTCACGGTGGCCGCTCTTGAGGTAGAAGTTGTAGCCATTGCTCCGCTCGGCGCCGCGGTAGACCATGAGCATGTCCACCCGGTCCGCCAGGAACTCCCTGGCCGCCGCGATCATGGCGCTGCCGATGCCCTTGGAGCGCATGTCCTCGCGGGTGCCCACGGCGTTCTCGAAGACGGTGCGGATGACCGCGCCGGGAGCGGCCTGGAAGGGCCGCTGATCCAGCGGGATGGCCCCGACCGGCTCGCCGTCCAGATACGCCAGCGAGGCCGTCATCGCCGGCTCTCGTGAGCGCCACTGCTCGGCCGTCAGCGGCGGGAAGATGGCGTTGCGGATGCCCAGGAGATCGTGCACGTCCTCGGGGCGGTATTCGCGGCAGACGAGGTTGTCCATCGTGTTCCTCCTACTTCTGGCGCGGCAGTTCGACGACCTGTCCGGCCTTCACCTGCAACGTGAGGGGCTGGCGTCCCGTGAACTGCAGCGTCACCTTGCCCCCACCGTCGTGGCCCACAATGAGCCAGCCACGATCCCAGTACCCGTACACGCACAGACTCAGCGGCCGGTCGGCCCACAGCTTGAGCAACTTGTCGGTATGCTGTGTGCACTTCACGAGCGACACGAACCCGCCCTCGTCATGCTCGCCCTTGTAGGCCATCGCGCCGGTGAAAGTGCCGCCGGGGAAGCGGCAGGGCTTCGTCGGGTCGGGCGAGAGTTTGAGAGAGCCCAGACTCGTCTCCACCGAGACTCCGGTTGCGTCCGTCACCCACTGGGCCGATCCGCCGTAGGGCTGCGCCGGCGCCAGGATCGTGCCGAAGATCGTGTCGGTGGCCTCGCGCCGCAGAATCTGCATCGGCATGAGCCTATCCAGGGCCGTGGTGATGCTCCGGCCGACGATGAGTTCCGTCGGCTCACCACCCAGGCTCGTGATCGTCAGGCCGCTTCTCTCGTCGCCCCACGTCGTGCTGCTCTGCTGGGCCGTGGCCGCCGCCCCCTGCGCCTGGTGGATGTGCTGATAGCCGCAGTTCTTGCCGAGAGGATCCGCCAGCGGCGTCAGCGGTGCCGAGGCCGACTTGAAGGGCGCGTCAATGTGTAGGGCGTAGTCGTAGACGTGCTTGTCGCGGCTCCGCACACGGTAGAAGTCCACGATCCGCCCGTCCACCAGTGCCACCGTCCGCGTCAGCTGGACGCCCTCGAAGACGGCGTCGCAGCTCGCCTGCGCGACCCGCAGAAACGGGTCGGCATGGAAGAACCCGAGCTTGCCCATGGCTCGCTTCTGGAAGCTGTCGCACGGCCACGTCTTGTCCGTATCGAGGCCGGGGTACTGGCTCCTGCCATCTACGGTGAGCGTGTTGTGGCTGATCGTGTGGGCAGTCCACTGGCCCTTCTCGGCGCTGTCATAGCCGCAGGAGCCGAAGTCCGGGAGGAGCTGCTTGCCGTTGTTCCAGACCGCGAGGCTGAGCTTGTCGGGGTGGTTGTGCCCACCGCCGTAGGGGCCGAAGGTCATGTTGACGGCCAACCCCTCGGTGCTCGGGAGCTTGCCCGCGTAGTCGCCCTGGCGCAGCAGCGCCAAGCCGCTGGAGGGGAACAGGCTGCTGCCGTACTCGAGCACGCCATTGTTACAGAATCTGGCCCCGCTGTAGTCGAACTTGCCCGGGTTGGGCGGGCGCTCGTAGAGCAGGTCATCCAGATTCGGCCCGGCAGAGGAGGCGTCGGTCATCACGACCGACTTCGGGCCGATGACGGCGGTGGGGGGGCGGGCGACCCAGTCGGTGAGCTTGCCGTCCACAGTGAGGCCCGAAGCGCGAGGGGCCACGATCGCCCTGGCCGGCGGGACGCCGGCACTGGACAGCAGCAGCGTGCCACCCTCGGCCGAGTCGTAGCGGTCGTTCTGACAGGACCAGCAGACCATCTTCTCCTTGGTCGTGTTGCCACCGGTGCTGTCGCAGTCATACAGCACGAAGTCCGCAGTCAGCTTGCCGCCCTCGCGGGGCACGAAGGCCGTCCCCTGCTCGTCGCCCTGCGGGGCGAGTTCACTCAGCGGGATGGCCAACTCGAGCGCATAGCCCTCCGGCGTCTTCGTGACGACGTACTTGCCCGCGCTCACGCCCGCGTTGGCGAGACCGAAGCGGTTGAAGAGCGCGGCCACCGGGGGGACCTTGTCGAAGTCGCCGGGGCTGAGGCCATAGATGAAGTCATACGGCCCGCCCTGACCGTCGCGCCACTTGAGGCCCACCCACAGCGCATCCCCCTGCCACACGTCGCCGGGCTTGGTCCAACTGTTGCGCACGACCTGGTCGGTGATGTCGGCGGCGACATACAGGCGTTGGTCGTCCCAGGCCAGCCAGACCTTCGCTGCGGCATCCTTGGCCCCGAGCTTGGGGATGGTCGTCTGCCGACCCCGGTTGATGAGCCAGGCATACTTGGGGTCGCGAGTGTGCTCCCAGGCCGCGCGGTAGGCGGCGTTGACCGAGAGCGGCCCGCGTCCGCTGTCGGCCACCACCGGCCACGTGAGGTCCGGGAACGTGTAGTAGAACGGGCCGTCGAACATGAGCTTCATGCTCTTGGGTCCGTTGTCGCCGTCGCCGACGCAGTAGTTGATGATGGGCTCGCGGTCGGTGTTGTAGTCATCCGGCACCGACAGCTTGTACAGGTCGAGGTTGCAGCGGGCGGCCGCCTGCAGCAGCGGGAACAGGGCGCTGATGACGAAGCTGTGGTAGCCCGCCGAGCGCTCCCAGAACAGGCCGTCATCCTGCACGTCGTGAGCCAGCAGGTGCTTGAGGCCATACGGGCCGTCGATCGCGTGCTCGACCATGTCAGCGTCTTGCAGCAACAGCCCCGTCAGTCCCACCGCCGAGTCGAACCACGCCTGGAAGTTGTAGCACTTGTAGTGCAAGTCGCCAGGGCGGTTGTCCTGCGGGTCGTGGTAGTCGCGTACCCAGAACAGCTCGGCGCCGGGTCGGAGCAGGTCGCGCTCGATCTGCGCGCGCTCCGCGGCGGTGAAGCATGGGCTCTCATAGGCGAGGTCATACGCGCACACGAGCGGCACGAACCACACGGCCTCATAGAGGCCGGACACGGTCTTGGTGATCTTCACGCGGCCACCGCGCGCGGGCAGCGTGGGGTACAGCTTCGCGTAACCGAGCAGCGCGTCATGGACCCACTGCGCGTAGCGCTCATCGCCGAGCAACTGGTAGTACAGGCCGACCTGCTGCAGCCGCGAGGTGACGGCGGACATCTCGTCGGTCACGCCGGTGGGGATGGTCGCGGGCTTGCTGACATACCCGTCCGCCGAGCTGCGCAGGGAGGCCAGCAGCTTCTCGTTCTCCCGGGTCTGCAGCGCCCGGCGCGCGCGCTCCAGTTGCGCCGCGCCATAGAGCAGGTACGGGTGCTTCGCCGGCACGCCGCCGCCGGGGGCGAGGGCCGGGGCCATCGGCCGGGTCTGGCACATGCCAGTCGTCTCGGGTCCGCCGTCAGGGGACTTGACGTTGACGGCATACCAGGCGGAGGCCGGACCGGGGACGAGGAACTCCGTGGCGGATACAGGCACAGAGCCGACGCCCAGGGGCTTGCTCTGCGGGGTCATCATCTTCGTTAGGCCCAGGCCCGCGCAGCGGCTGTCCGGGTCGAGCTGCCAGCGCAGCCGCACCGACCCGTCCAGCCGCACCGTGGCGGTGACGCGCTGCGGCGCCTTCGGCGGCGGCAGCTTCCCCGTCCTCACGGTGACGGTCGCGGGGCGGCTGGCCACACCCTCGCCGGCCAGCGCCTCGACGGTGTAAGTGTACGCCTGGTTGCTGCGCACCGTCCGATCCACGAACTCCCGCACCGCAGTCTCGCTGATCTCGTCGCCCCGGCGGACGCGGTAGCGCAGCAGGTCGGCGTAGTCGGCCGTCATCCCCCAGGTCAGGCGCACCGCTCCGCCCTTCGTGACGATGGCCTGCAGCTTCGTGGGCGGCGCCAGCGTCGTCGGGTCCAGCGGCTGCAGCTTCACGTGCTCATAGCGTACGTTGTGGTTGTAGTAGTGCAGGAAGCCGACGCGGCCCTGAGCGGGCGGCTCACCGTACACGGTGGGGCCACTGCTGATGAGTTGCCCGTCGCGATACAGCAGACTCCGTCCCCCGAGCACGAGCAGGCGGAAGTGGACCTTCTCCCCCACCTTGAGCGTGTCGAGCGGCAGGAAGAACGCCTTGCGGTTCTCGTGTTTATCCGCCTGCACGGCCCAGACGATGATCGCGCGGAGCTTCGGCCCGCCGGCCGGCCGGGCGACCATGTCGAACTCCAGGGCGAAGTCGCGGAAGTCCTGCGCGGTCAGTAGGTACTTGTCCGGCGTGCTGCCGCCGCCGTCGCTGATCTCAATGGCGCCATCCGGCCCCACCTGGTAGGCCTCGGGTGCCCGGTCCCACTGGATCTGAGCCAGGCCCAGCGTCGCCGTCGAGAGTGCTATCGCTACGAGCAGCGTCCGCATTGCGTCCTCCTTGAGGCGTCTGGCAGGGCCACACTGGCCCCGCGGGTTGCGGCATGGCGGGGGCCTTACCCCTCCGGCCGGAACACGTACCCTACCCCTCGCACGGTCACGATGGGCAGCGGCTTGAGGCCCGCCTGCCGCAGCTTGCTGCGCAGGCGGCTGATGTGATTGTCCACCAGCCGCAGGTCGCCGTAGAAGTCCTCGCCCCAGATGGCATCGGCCAGTTGCGAGCGCGACATGACCACCCGGGAGTGGCGCATCAAGCAGACCAGCAGGTCGAACTCCAGCGTCGTGAGCGCCACGGGCTGGTGACGGATCGCCACCTCGCGCTGATCGGGGAACACCCGCAGGTGCGGGCTGGCCAGCGGCGCCTTGTCGCCCAGGCCGGCCCGTTGCAGCAGCGTCTTCAGGTGCGCCACCAGCTCCATCGCGCCACAGGGCCCCGCGACGACAGCGTCGGCGTCCACGCCCTCGATGGCAGGCGCCTCCCGGTCCGTCAGCACGAGCACTGGCAGCGCGGAGGCGCCGCGCAGCTCCGCCAGGGCTTCAGGGCCGAGGAGCGCCAGGTCGAGCACGGCGGCATCCGGGCGCACGCGAGAGCAGACCTTCAGGGCTGCGGGACCGCTGTCGGCGATGGTCACGCGCCTCCCCTCGGCTTCGAGATACCAGCCGACAGCCTCGGCCAGTTCACGGTCAGCAGCGGCGATCAGGACGTGGATGGGCATGGTGCAGTGTGTCCTTCAGAGGTGTAGCAGCCTTGCCGCGTTGCCCCAGAAGAAGTCCTCGATCTGCGCGTCGCTCAGCTTCGCCAGTCGGCACGCCGTCTTGGCCGCGCGCAGGTGCTCTATCCCCACCAGCGGCCACTCGAACCCGTCGGCATAGACCGGGGCGGGCGGGCCGTCCGTCTCGTAGGCCCACATGAACGTGTCGCCCACCGGGTAGTTCGTGCCGCGCAGGTGCGAGACGCAGAAGTCCGAGCCGTACATCAGCCACTGCGGGCCGATGATGTCGAACGCCGCCTGCAGAGCGGCCGCGTTGCAGACTGCCGAGGTGTCCAGCCACAGGTTCGGCAGGTCCGCTAGCTGCGGCAGGCCCTCCAGCACGTGGTAGGGGTTGAAGCCCCGCGCGCAATGATCCAGGATGAGCTGCATGTCCGGGTACGCCTGGCAGTACTGGCGAATCCAGCGCTGGTTGGAGACGTCGGCGATGCCGCGCGAGCGCACCAGGTGTAGCGTGACCGACCAGCCCTCCTCGTGGCAGACCTGCACGAAGGGCTCCGGCAGGTACTCGGGCAGTTCCGCCCGGTAGTAGTCCTCGCGTGGGGCGAAGGCGGCGTAGACCTTCAGGCCGCACATGCCCAGCCGCCGCCCCTCCTGGCGCACGAACTCCGGATCCATGTCCGGGGTGACCATCAGGTGCGCCCGCTCCAGCGGGTCGGCCGCCACCTGCTGCGCCACCCACTCATTGCCGGCCGCCACGGCCTCGGGGCTCAGCCCCCGGGCGGGGTAGGCCATGTGCAAGCCGTGGACCTCCCGCCCGGGCACGATCCAGGCCATCTGCTCGCGGTAGACATCGAGGGTCACGTCCGGCGGTCCGGCCTGCACGTACGCCGGGGCCGGCCCGGGCCAGAAGCTCGCCCGGTACAGGTGGCAGTGAGCGTCGAAGAGGCGCGGGGGGACGAAGCCATCCAGCTCGCGCGCGAAGACCTCCCGGTCCCGCTCGCGCAGCTCCCAGGTCATTTCCATAGTTCACCCTTGCCCTCGTTGTTGAGCAGGTCGGTCAGGTAAGGCTTCATCGCGCGTGCCCATAGCCAGTAGCCATGCTCAGACGGGTGTAGCCCATCGCGCAGCGTGACCCGCGAGATGCGGCCATCCGGCTCCAGGAGCTTGTCTCCCAGGTCGAGAACCCACACCCGCTGCCCGTCGGCCAGCGGTTTGATGAGGGCGTTGACGTCCTTGACCCACTGGCGGTGCGGATGGTCCGGATTCTCCCAGCACGGGAAGACACCCAGCAGCAGGATCCTCGTGTGCGGCAGCTTGGTCTTCAGAACACTGATGATGGTCGTGATGCCCGCGGCCACGTCGGGCGGCGTGTTCTGTTTCTGCAGCAGGTTGTTGATGCCGATGAGCAACACCAGCACCTTCGGGTTCAGGCCGTCGAGGTCGCCGCCCTCGGTGATGCGCCACAGGATGTGCTCGGTGCGGTCACCGGAGATGCCGAAGTTGCCGGCCTGGCGGGGCGCGTAGTACTTCTCCCACACTGGCGTGCCGCCCTCATAGCCCGACTGGCTGCGCCACATCATCGTGATGGAGTCGCCGAGGAAGACGAGCTGCAGGTCAGGCTTCTTCTCACGCACGAGCATGGCGGTGTGGTACGCCTCGGCCCAGTCGGTGCGCTTGAGGGGGATGCAGGTGGGGTTGGTGCTCGGCGGCAGGCCGTACTTGGCCCAGGGCCAGTCCTCGGCGCTGGCCAGAACGACAGCGGCGACGGCTGCGGTGATGGCGACGGCTCGTAGCATGTCGAGTCTTCCTCCTCAGAGAACACTTTGTGTGGGAGCCACAACGCTCTGTGTGGGAGCGGTCACCGACCGCGACCCTTCGCGTGCTACCAGCCGGTCGCGGTCGGTGACCGCTCC
>JAJFUB010000055.1 GCA_021372615.1 bacterium
TCGTCGCGCAAGCACTTGGCGATCTGGAAATAGCGGTCGATCCCGCCGACCATCAAGAGTTGCTTCAGGATCTGCGGCGACTGCGGCAGCGCGTAGAAGTTGCCGGGGCTCACGCGGCTTGGCACCAGGTAATCCCGTGCGCCCTCCGGCGTTGGCTTGAAAAGCGGCGTCTCGACTTCCCAAAAGCCCTCTTCGGTCAGGAACTGCCGCGTCACCTGGTACGCCCTGTGCCGGATCTCAAGATTGCGCTGCATGCGCTCGCTCCGCAGGTCGATGTACCGGTACTTCATCCGCAGCAGCTCATCGGTCTCGGTGCGGTCGGCGATGGAGAACGGCGGGGTCTTGGCCTCGTTGAGCAGCTCCAGCTTCCGCACGCGCATCTCGACGGCGCCGGTGGCGATCTCGGGGTTCTCGGTGCCCTCGGGGCGGCGGCGGATCTCGCCGCGCACCGCAATGACGAACTCGGCGCGCAGCCCGTGGGCGGCGGCGAGCGCCTCCGCGCTCTCGTCGGGGTCGAAGACGATCTGGACGAGCCCGGCGCGGTCGCGCAGGTCAATGAAGATCAGGCCGCCATGGTCGCGCCGGCGGTGCACCCAGCCGTTGAGCACGACCTCCTGCCCGATATGGTCTTCCCGCACCTCGCCGCAGCGAAGGGTGCGCTTCATGAACATCTGTTGTTCCATAGTCCGACTCCAACATGTCAGTAGCGCGGGCGGCTCGCCCGCGCTGCGGCGCATTGGGCAGGCGGGCCGCCTGCCCTACTGGTCTCCCCGACTGCTGGTCTCCTCCACCGCCAGCTCTGCCAGCCGCTGCCCCAGGTGCGGCATCTGCGACCCCACCACCAGCAAGCCGACCCAACTGATCGCCAGGAACGTGACGAACCAGGGCAACGAGGCGGTCAGGACGTAGATCACCACTCCGAGCACCGCCGCGGCCTCCACCAGCGCCATCCGCACCAGGAACACCTGCTGCAACTGCGCCATCGTCTTCAGTTGCTCCAGGGGCGGGCCGACGCGCCGGGCCAGCCCGAGGTTCAGCACGGCCACGACCAGGGCCACGTATGGCACCACCGGCGGCAGCGCCAGTGGTCGCACCACGCCGCGCGTGTCCAGGAAGTAGACCAGGATGCTGTAGATCAGGGTGCTGGCGAAGAACGCAAAGCCGAGTGTGTAGATCGTCTGCAGGCGCTGCCTGTACGGACGCAGACGGAAGCCACACAGGGGGCAGCAGTCGCCCGCCGTCACCTGCACCGGTTGGTGGCACTTGGGGCAGATCATCCTACTTCAGTCGCTCCAACAGCTCCCCGCGCGGGACCTCCACCTGCTCGCCCGTCGCCAGGTCCTTGAGCCCCACGATGCCCTGCGCTAGCTCATCCTCGCCCAGGATGATCGCCTGCGCGAACAGCTCGCTATCGGCGAAGCGCAACTGCGCCTTCATCGAGCGGCGGCGGTAGTCCACTTCAGTCTTCAGACCCGCGAGCCGCAGCTCCTGCAGCAGCGTGAGTGCCTCGGTCCAGACGGCGTCGCCCAGGGCGACGAGGAAGACCCCTGCGCGGGCTGGAAAGCCCGCGGTCCCCGCGAGCGTCTGGCCGAGCTGCTGGCGGGCCAGCAGCACGCGCTCCAGGCCCATGCCCAGACCCACGCCGGGCGTGGGCGGGCCGCCGCACTTCTCCACGAGCCCGTCATAGCGCCCGCCGCCGCCCAGGGCCGACTGCGCCCCGATGCCCTCGATCTGGAACTCGAAGGCGGTCTTGGTGTAGTAGTCCAGCCCGCGGACGATGGTGTGGTCAATCTCGTAGGGTATGCCGAGAGCGCCCAGCACGGCCAGCACCTGCTGCAGGTGCCCCGCACACTCGTCGCACAGCTCCTCGACGAGCTTGGGCGCCGCAGCCATGCGGTCGTGGTCCACTTTGCAGTCGAGCATCCGCAGCGGGTTCTCGACATAGCGTCGCTGGCAGCTCTCGCACAGCTCGGGGAGGCTGGGGGCCAGCGTCTGCTTGAGCTTCTCCACGTACGCCGGGGCGCAGGACGGGCAGCCCACTGAGTTGAGGAGCAGCTTGATTCCGGTGAGACCCATCTGGGCGTAGAAGTTCCACGCGAGCGAGATGACCTCGGCATCCACGGCCGGGTCGGACGAGCCGATGGCCTCGATGCCAAGCTGGTGGTGCTGGCGGTAGCGCCCGGCCTGCGGGCGGTCGTAGCGGAAGATGGGGACGACGTAGAACAGCTTGACCAGCCGCTGCTTGTCGGTGCGGTCGAGGTGATTCTCGAGATATGCCCGCACCGCCGGGGCCGTGCCCTCGGCCCGCAGAGTGATGCTGCGCTTGCCGCGGTCGTCGAAGGTGTACATCTCCTTCGAGGCGATGTCCGTCTCCTGGCCGACCGACCGCAGGAACAGGTCGGTGTCCTCGAAGACAGGGGTGCGCAGCTCGCCGTAGCCGTAGCGGCCGGCGAGTTGACGGAAGCTCTCCTCGACAAAACGCCACTCGGGAGCGATCTCCGGAGTGACGTCCTGGGTGCCGATGGGACGTTGGTAGCGCATGGTGAGGGGCAAGGATCAAGGGTCGAGGGTCAAGGGTAACGACGTCGCCGTGCCGTGACCCTTCACCCTTGACCCTCGACCCTCTGCCCTATCCTTTCTCGTCTTCCTCTTGCTCCACGACCAGCTTCCCCTCGGCCGCGGCGATCATGACTTCCCTATAGTATGAGTGGCGCGAGAAGACAAAGAGTTGGTAGGAGGCGGCCAGCACGAGCAGCATGACCGCGTATGACAGGCCCAGGTGTGCGGCCGCCGCCAGGATGGCCACGACGGCGATGGCCCCGCCGATGATCGTCAGCGCCTGCACCGAGGACAGGACGCTCTTGAACACAATGTCGCTCTGGAGGGCCAGTTGCTGCTGCTGGCGGGCTGTCAGCCTCGGGAAGCGCCCCTTCTCATCGGGCTGGATGCCGGCGGCCAGCGTCAGGCGCTTGGCCAGCTTCTGCGCCCCGGTCCAGTGGCTGTCGAGGCTGAAGCCGATGAGGAACAGCCCGGCGCCAATGGCCAGCAGCACCTGGAAGCGCCGCTCCATCGTCATCGGCGTCATGTGCACGTCGGCATTGGCCAGGGAGACCGCCAGGAGCGTCAGAACGACGGCCGCTGCCAGCGGCATGAGGCCCCAGAGGAACCAGGTGTGACGCATCTGGGAGGTCGTGTCCTGCAGCCGCGGATCGTGGATGCTCATCATTCATCGTCCGGAAATGGCAGTGCCGCCGAGTCCGGCGGCAGAAGGGATTCTATCAGCAAGGCGGGGGCAAGTCAAACGCTTGGACGCCGGGTGTGACCTACGTTTGCCGGTGGGCTACCGGCACCAGCCAGGGCGGGGTGTCGGCGCCAGACTGCGCAGCAGTCTGGGCCGACGGGGACCCCGCCGCGGGAAGCCACCCTAGCCACGCTTCAGGCGGGGTCCCTGTCGGCTTCGCCGACACCCCGCCCTGACCCGCGAGCGCCGTTCTGCCGGCAATACAGGCTCACGCCCTGGGCGCCTGCCAGACGACACCGTCTGCCATCAGGACCAGCACGGAACCGTTGACCGCCACCCGTCGTCGGTGTATTCTATGCGCGTAGCGGCGTTACATACGGTGTCCCTGAACCATCAGAGGAGGAACACGGATATGTCCCGACGACACGGCTTTACGCTCATCGAGCTGTTGGTGGTCATCGCGATCATCGCGATCCTCGCCGCGATTCTCTTCCCGGTCTTCGCCAAGGCGCGCGAGAAGGCGCGCCAGGCGAGCTGCCAGAGCAACCTCAAGCAGGTGGGTCTGGCCATCGCCCAGTACATGCAGGACTATGACGAGAAGTACCCCTATGCCGGCAACGGCACTGACGACCCCTATGTGGCCGTGAACGTCTGTGGCTGGCGGGGCTGGCTCTCCAACGTGGTCATGCCGTATGTCAAGAACAACCAGCTCTTTGTCTGCTCGAGCGACGGGAACAACAACTACAATGTCGGGACGACCACGGTCCCGAGCGGCGACAGCCGCTTCTACAAGGTCTCTTACTGCTACAACTACGCTGCCGCCATCAACAGCACGACACCCTCGTCCACGAACGTCCCCGGTGCCGGGGGCGCCATGGGCGCCACGGTGCGGCCTGCGGAGTTGTGCATGGTGTGGGACAGCTCGAACCGCTGGGCTGACGGCACCAATGCCTTTGGGCGCGATGTCGCACAAGCGTTTGCCGGCAACGACAACTACGGCCAGCGCCACAACGCCCTGGCCAACTTCCTGTACGCCGACGGCCACGTGAAGACCAACAGGTTCAGCCAGTTGCGCTACCGCAACCTTACGAACATGCCGGACAGTGACGCGACGGTGGACCGCCCGGTCGGCCCGACCTGGGTGTATCCGTGAACCGTCGTCGCTGACGCCCCGGGCGTTGTGGGCCTGTCTGGACTGTGCTGTGTCGCTTCAGGGAGCGGCCATCGGCCGCTCCCTGAGCGTCCCGCAGACGGGCCGCATAGCCTCGGCGACGACGCCGTACCACACCGAAGTCAATCCGGCGTTGACACTTTCCGCCTGGATGTGCTATCGTGTGTGTCCCTGCCTCCCGCGCTTGTGGGAGGCCAGTACTTTTCAGGAGTAGGCAGGGCATGAGGCGCCAACCAGTAGTCCAGCAGGAAGAGTCGGAGTTGCAGGAGCGCGTGGTGCGGATTGACCGCACCCGCAAGACGGTCAAGGGTGGCCGCATCTCCTCCTCCCGTGTCATAGCCGTCGTCGGTGACGGCCGCGGCCATGTGGGTCTCGGCGTGGGCAAGGCGCGCAACGCGCCCGAGGCCATCGCCAAGGCTGTGGCCCGCGCGAAGAAGACCATGATCCGGGTGCCGATGGATGGGTACACCGTGACCCATGAGGTCACCGCCAAGGTCGGCGGCGCGGTCATCCTGCTCAAGCCCGCCTCGCGCGGCACGGGCATCATCGCCGGCGGCGCCACCCGCCAGATCATCGAAGTCAGCGGCATCCGCGACATCCTCACCAAGTCGCTGGGCAGCGGCAACGTCTTCAACCGCGCCAAGGCCTGCTTCAAGGCCCTGACGCTGCTGCGCGACCCGCAGGAAGTCGCCGCCGCCCGCGGGCTGACGGTCAAGGACATCCTCGGCCGCGAAGTCGAGAACCCCTACGCCGACGCCGAGTCCCCGGTGCCCATCGCCGCGGCCACGCGTCCGCCGGCTCTCGACGACGACAACGACGAAGACGAGGAGTAGCGCGCCAGGCGCTCTCTCGCATGGAGAACTGACAGGGAGCCCCATCTGGGGCTCCCTGTTTCGTTACTGTGCGTAGGTGGGTTCGTCCTCGAACCCACAGTTGCGGGCTCGGAGACGAACCCGTCCGCCAGTGCGGGTTCGAGGACGAACCCGCCTACGCGGTCCCTAGAGACTCGCCGGCGGCTCCAGCGCCAGCAACGCCCGCCGCATGATCTCCCGCCGTCCCCCGTCCTTCTCCTGCCGCAGCATCTCCCGCAACAGTGCCTTCACCTGCGCCTTGCGCACCGGATCGTTCCGCAGGTCCTGCAGCCACTTGTCGCTGGGCGGCACGCGGTTCATGAGTAGCGACACCGCGGCTGTCGCCGACGGGGAGGCCACGGTTGCCGAGGTGGTCGGAGGCATGCCCGCGCCAGCGGTTGTCCTCGCTCGCGGCGTGGCGGCGGTGGCGGCGCCTGCCGATCCGGCAGGCGCGCCGGGCATCCCCGGCAGAGCGGACATCGTGGGTGCCGCAGCGACCGGCGCCGGTGTGGCCGCAACGGGCGCAAGGGGTGTCGGCCTGGCACGGTCCATGGCGCCGACCGACGGCAGGAGCCGGTTGACCGCGGCGACTTGCACCCTATCGGTGACATCCTTCGCTGCCACAACGCCGCCCGGGCTGGTACGGCCCTTTCCCTCGGCGCGGGACGTCGCGCCTCGCGTTGGGCCGCTGTAGCCGGCGGAGGCATCCGCCGTCATCGTCTTCATGGTCGGGGCGGACGCCCTCATGCTCTCGGTGACAGCCTCGAGCAGAGGGGCGGGCACGGGAGCCGGTAGCGGCGGCGTCTCCGCCACGACCGCCTCGCCGCGGCCCTTGACCGGGCCGGGTCGGGGCCGGGTTCCCTCGCCTCTCCTGCCGCGCTCCGGAGTTCCGGCCTGATGGGGCTGCTCAACGGCGTGCCGGCCGATCCGGGGCCCTGGCGTGGCGTGCGGGGGCTCCTTGGGCGTGGTGGCGGCCTTGCCCGGGGCCGCGCTGCCGCCAGCCGCCGGTGAGAGCGGGGCGGCCGGGCGGCTCATCTCGGCTTGCTGCGCCACGGGGACCTTGGGGATGACGCCCGGGGCGAACTGCCCACGGGCCAGGAAGAAGACCAGCCCCACAACCAGCAGCAGGCTGGCCGCCGCGGCCAGGGGCTGCCAGTGGCGCACCAGGGACGCAGCGCGCTGCTCGCGGGGGAGGTGGCCGTAGATCTCGGCGCACTCGGGGCAGGTGCCGATGTGGGTCAGCACCTCGGCGCGGCGCAGGGCGGGCAGGCGGCCCTCCCGCAGCGCCGCGAGGTCCTCCAGCGGCGGATGGCTCGCCTCGTCGGTCTCCTCCGCCTCCAGCGCTCCCAGCGCCGCCGTCACCCACGACAGACCCTCCAGATCCGTGCGGCAGCCCGCGCAGTCGCGCAGGTGGGCCTCCACCTGCCAGCGGCGAGCGGTTGGCAGCCGGTCCTCGGCGTACTCGTTCAGTTCCACTTCAGACGGGCACTTCATCGGTGTCCTCATAGACCTACTGATACGTTAGGGGCCCCCGGCGGGTGGATTCTTCCGCCCTGCCGCGCGTCAGTCCGGCAGTAGGGGCGCGATTCATCGCGCCCGGTGACGCTTCCGTTGCTTCCGCCGGCGCGATGAATCGCGCCCCTACGCTATCAGCAGCTCCTTCAGGCGACGCTTGGCGCGGCAGATGCGCGTGGCCACGGTGTTGGCCGGAATGCCCAGCAGGTCCGATATCTCGTGGTACTCGAGCCCACCGAAATGGTGCAGCATCAGCGCGGCCCGGAACTGCTCGGGCAACGCGGCCATGGCCTGCCGCACTTGCGCGGCCGTGATCTCGGCCTCGCGGGTGTCTTCGGACGGCTCGTGGGCGGGCTGGTCGGTGGGGTCCACAGCGGGCAGGTGCTTGCGGCGCAGGCGATAGAGCCGCCGCAGGGCGATGGCGCACAGGTAGGTGTAGAAGCTGGACCGGCCCTCGAAGCTGCGCAGGGCAGCGCAGTCGCGGTCCACCAGCGTGGCGAAGACGTCTTGCACGACGTCCTCGGCCTCGTCGCGGGTGAGCTGCTGCCGGCCCTGCAGGAAGCCCGTCAGGCGGGCGCGGTACCGCTCGTCCAGGAGCGCGAAGGCGCCCTGGTCCCCGGCGGCAATGGACTGCACAAGTTGCAGGTCGGTGAGAGCCATAGCGTGAACACGACGCCGCAGGCGCAGTCCCTGCCATGCAGAGCCGCCCGGGTACGCCGCCGGTTGTCTCGGATGAACGTCTTGCGCCCAACGAGGAGTGAAGCGGGGGGGTGTTTCGCCCCCCAAGGCGCCGACACCTTCTCCGCTCCGCCGGCGCTTACCCCGGGCGGGGTCCCCGTCGGCCCAGACTGCTGCGCAGTCTGACGCCGACACCCCGCCCTGGCGCCCGTGGTCTGCTGCCGTTGCAAGAGCCGATTGTCTTGGCGTATAATGCGGCGGTCAGGATGTTCGGCAGCGTCACGTGGGGCCGGCCCGACGGTCGGTGCTCCCAGCGGCTGTCGCCCCGTTGGCTGCTTCTCCACGGAGTTGTCCCGCAGCGGTCGTGCGGTGGCGGGAACTCGCCTCATCATGCGAAACTGAGGGATGCTTGTGAACAGATATCCGGCTCTCATGCTCCTGTGCGGTGCGCTGCTGGTCGGCGGCCTGTTCGCGGTGCTGAACGGCTGCCAGCGATCCAACGAGCCGCCCAGTGCGGCGGCCCAGGCTGAGACTGAGAACGCCCAACTGCGCGAGGCGCTCGAACGCACCGGCAAGAGCATGGAGGAGTTGGCGGCGCAGGTCGAGCAGCAGCAGAGCCGGGAGGCGCAGCAGGCTGGCGACCCGCCGGTCGTGCGCGACCTCGCCGTCGCCCGCGCCACGCTGACCGACGCCCAGAAGCTCGCCGCCCAGGCCAAGGACGCGCCGACATGCGCCGCGGTCCTGGCGCGCCTGCGACGGGTGCTGCAGAGCATCGCCGCCGAACTGCCCGCCGCGCAGATCGCCCAGCACGCCGACCGCGCCATGTACTCGATCAAGGCGAGCATGGCCGTGGCCTCCAAGGACTTCTCCGAGGGCACGCTGGAGCTGGTGGCGGCCTATGATGCCGCCAACCACGGCCGCCCCGCCGAGCTGGTGCCTCCCGTGACCAGCGACCTCGAGGGCGCTCTGAAGACCCTCAGGAAGGGCGACCCGGAGGCGGCCCTCAAGGCGCTCAACGACGTCATCGGCAAGTCTCTGGAGAACGCGGCGCTGAAGGTGCTGGCGCAGGCGCAGGTCGAGGCGCTGGGCGCCGAGACGGCGCTGAACCGCGAGGCCTGGACGGTCGTCGCCGCCGAGCTGTCGCAACTGGACAGTCTACTGAGTCAGATCGTCGTGGCGCAGCCGGCTGCCACGAAGACCGAGACAACGACTCCGGCGACGGGCACGGCCGCCCCTGCTGAGGGCGCCGCGCCGGCGACCCAGCCGGCGACGGCAGCCACGACGGCCCCGGCGCCGGCCGCGACGGGCCAGCAGCCAGCCGCGACCCAGCCGGCCGCCACCTCGGCCGCGCCAGCCGCGACGACCCAGCCGGCGACGGCGACACCAACGCGATGATCCACGGGCGCGCCGGCCTCCGGCGCGCCCTGTACCCTTTCACCTGATCCCTGCCTCACCAGCAGCCCACGATGAACCAGACCGGCTTCTCCCATCTGCACGTCCACACCGAGTACAGTCTCCTCGACGGCGCCTGTCGCATCAAGCCTCTCGTCAAGCGCGCGGCGGAGTTGGAGCAGCCTGCCGTCGCCATGACGGACCATGGTGTCATGTACGGGGCCATTGACTTCTACAAGGCCTGTCACGACGCCGGCATCAAGCCGCTCCTCGGCTGCGAGGTGTACTTCACCCCGGGTTCGCGCCGCGACCGCGAGCCGGGGATGGGCCAGGCCAACAACTTCCACCTGTTGCTACTGGCGCAGAATGAGATCGGCTACCGCAACCTCCTGCGGCTCGTGTCGGCGGCGCACCTGGAGGGCTTCTACTACAAGCCGCGCACCGACCTGGAGCTGCTGAGCCAGCACCATGAGGGTCTCATCTGCCTCACTGCCTGCCAGGCGGGGCTCGTCGCCAACCGCCTCATGGCCGATGACCTCCCCGCCGCCCGGCAGCACCTGGACCAACTCCGCGAGATCTACAGCCCCGACAATGTCTACCTGGAACTGATGCAACACGGCCTGGAGGGGCAGGACGTGGTCATCGCCGGCAAGCTGGAGCTTGCCCGCCAGACCGGCGCGAAGGTCGTCGCCACCAACGACGCCCACTACGTGGCCAGGGAAGATGCGCGGCTGCACGATGTGCTGCTGTGCATGCAGACCGGCTCGCTGCTCCAGGACGAGAAGCGGCTCCGCTTCGGCGCCGACGAGTTCTACCTGAAGTCCGAAGAGGAGATGCTGGCGCTCTTCCCCGAGGCGCCCGAGGCGATCAGCAACGTGGCCGAGATCGTGCAGCGGTGCGACGTGAGCCTGGAGCTGGGCAACCTCCGCTTGCCGCGCTTTGAGGTCCCCGAGGGCCACACGCTGGCCAGCTACCTGCGCCAGGTGTGCGAGGGCAACATTGGGCGCCTGTACGGGCCGGACCGCCCCGATGTCCAGCAGCGCCTGGACTACGAGCTGGATGTCATCGAGCAGTGTCAGTATTCGGGTTACTTCCTGATCGTCAGTGACTTCATCGCCGAGGCCAAGCGGCGCGGGATGCTGGTGGGCCCCGGGCGCGGCTCGGCCACCGGCAGCGTCGTCTCGTACCTGACGGGCATCACCGAGGTGGACCCGCTCAAGTACGGACTGATCTTCGAGCGTATGCTCAATCCCGAGCGCGCCAGCCCACCCGACATTGACCTGGACTTCCCCGACGACCGCCGTGAAGAGATCATGGACTATGTGCGGGAGAAGTACGGGCACGACCGGGTGGCGCAGGTCTGCACCTTCAACACGCTCGGGGCCAAGGCCGCCGTGCGCGATGTCGGCCGCGTGCTGGGCATTGATCAGGACCGCATCAACCGGCTGGCCAAGTCCATCCCCGACGGCAAGGGCTGGACGCTGGAGAAGGCCCTGGCTGAGGCGCCCGAGGTCAAGCAGTTGACCGACGAGGATGCCGAGCTGGCGCAGGTCGTGGACTACGCCGCGCAGCTCGAGGGCATCTCGCGCCATTCCTCCGTCCACGCCGCCGCGGTCGTGATCTCCGACCAGCCGCTGGCGGACGTGGTGCCGCTCAAGCAGGAGAAGGGCGTCGTCATCACCCAGTACTCCATGAACCCGGTCGTGGACGCCGGCCTGGTCAAGATGGATTTCCTGGGCCTGAAGACCCTGACCATCATTCGGCACGCCGTCGAGGCCATCGAGCGCAACTACGGCCGCAAGATTGACGTGCTGCAGATACCGCTCGACGACCCCAGGACCTACGAGCTGCTCAGCCAGGCCGACACGCTGGCAGTGTTCCAACTGGAAAGCGAGGGCATGCGCGCCCTGCTGCGGCAGTTGCAGCCGGCGAAGTTCGAGCACTGCATCGCCCTGGTGGCGCTGTACCGCCCGGGGCCGATGGACTCGGCGCCCGAGTTCTGCGCCGGCCGCCACGGCCAGCCCATCCAGTACCTGCACTCGCTGCTGGAACCGATTCTTGAGGAAACCTACGGCGTCATCCTATACCAAGAGCAAGTCATGCGGGTGGCGACCGACGTGGCCGGCTTCTCCATGCCCCAGGCCGAGATCATCATGCGGGCCATGGCCAAGAAGCAAACTCAGAAGATGCTGCAGATGAAGCCGCTGTTCTTCGAGGGCTGCATGAAGAACGGCGTGCCTGAGGACACGGTCCAGCAGATCTGGGACCGCATGGAGACGTTCAGCAACTACGGGTTCAACAAGTCGCACAGCGCGGCGTACGGGCTGGTCGCGTACTGGACGGCGTACCTGAAGGCGAACTGGCCGGCGGAACTGCTGGCGGCGCAGCTCACCAGCGTCATGGACGCGACCGAAGAGGTCGCCAAGTATGTGACCGAGTGTCTGCGCCTGGGCCTCAACGTCCAGCCACCCAATGTGAACCTCAGCGACGCCGCTTTTGCCGTCAAGGGCGGCGATGTCATCTTCGGCCTGGGCGCCATCAAGAACTTCGGTCCCAGCGCGGCCCAGCAGATCGTGGACGAGCGCGAGGGCCAAGGCGCCTTCGCCAGCCTGGCCGACTTCTGCCGCCGCATGGCGCCGCTGAACCTGAACAAGGCCTCGGTCAAGACGCTGATCCAGGCCGGCGCCCTGTCGGAGTTGGGCGAGCGCAACGCCCTGCTCGAAGGCCTCGACGCCTGCTACGCCGCGGCCCAGAAGCAGCAGGCCGACGCCGCGCGCGGGCAGGGCTCGCTCTTTGATGACATGGAGAGCGACGAGACCATCGCCGCCGCCGACGCGCTGCCGAAGGTCCCGCCCATGCCGTCGGACGAGTCGATGGCCCTGGAGCGCGAGCTGCTGGGCATGTACCTGTCCGACCATCCGCTCCTGCGCAACCGCGACAAGCTCGCCAAGTGCTCGACAGCGACCATTGGCGAACTGCATGAGTTCCCGGAGAAGACCAAGCTGCTCATCGGCGGGATGATCAGCGCCGTGAAGCCCTACCGCACCCGCAGCGGCGACACGATGCTCTTCTTCACACTGGCCGACCTGAGCAACTCGGTTGAGGTCACGATGTTCCCGCGGGCCTACCAGCAGTTCAGCGAGCTGATGGAGCTCAACGAGCTGGTGATCGTGGACGGTACAGTGGACCGGCGCGGCGGCAACGGTGGCGGCGATACGCCCGCGGATACCAAGCTGCTGTGCGACCGGGTCATCCCGATCGAGAAGGCGCGCCCCGCCTCGGCCAAGCGCCGCCAGGACGCCGAGCGGGCGCGCCAGACGGCCATCGAGGTGGCCGCCGCCGAGGATGATGACACGGTGCCCGAGGAGCCGCCGCCGGGCCCATGGCTGGAGGTCGAGATCCGGGTGCCGCAACTGCAGGGCGACTCCCTACCGCAGTTGCAGGACGTCCTGACCCAGCACAGCGGCAGCGAGCGCGTGGCCCTGCTGTTCATCGGCAACGGCAAGCGGCGCCTGGTGGAGCTCGGCGGCGTGCAGGTGGACCCCAAGCCCGAGCTGCTGCTGGCCCTGCAGCAGCTGCCATTCGTGAACGATACCTACGAGGTAGACTATCTCGCGCCGCCGGCGTAGGAGCGCGGCCCTCCAGAGCCGCAGAGCCCGGAGCAACCATGAGCGAAGGCAAGGTCCAGATCATTGACGTGCGCCGCCAGTCCTCGGCGTTGCTGGACGCGCTGCGGCAGCGCTCGCTTGCGGACGTCTCGCCCGAGGTCGAACAGGCCGTGCGCGAGATCGTGGACCGCGTCCGCGCCGAGGGCGATGCCGCGCTGCTGGAGTACGGCCGACGCTTTGACTGCCCGACCCTGGAGCTGGACGACCTGCGCGTCCCCGATCAGGAACTGGAGGCCGCCTACGCCGACGTCAGCCCTGAGTGGATCGGCGCCTTCCGGCGGGCCAAGGAGAACATCTACGCCTTCCATGAGCGCCTGCGGCCCACGTCGTGGCTCGATAGCTTCGACGGGATGTGGCTCGGGCAGAAGGTGACCCCCCTGGCGGCGGTCGGCCTCTATGTGCCGGCGGCAAAGGCCCCGCTGCCCTCGACGGTCGCCATGACCGCCGTGCCGGCGCGCGTCGCGGGCGTAACCCGCCTGGTGCTGGCGACCCCGCCGCGCCGTGATGGCACGCTGGACCCGACGATGCTCGTCGCCGCCGCCGAGTGCGGCGTGGATGAGGTCTATCGCATGGGCGGGGCGCAGGCCGTCGCCGCCCTGGCCTACGGCACCGACACCGTGGAGCGCGTGGACAAGGTCGTCGGCCCGGGCAACCCGTACGTGATTCTGGCCAAGCGCGAGGTCTTCGGGGTCGTGGGGATCGAGTCGCTTCCCGGCCCCAGCGAGTCGCTCATCATCGCCGACGGCGAGGCCGACCCGGTGCTGGTGGCCGCCGACCTGCTCTCCCAGGCCGAGCACACCGGCGACAATCTGGTCATCCTCCTGACCCCCGACCAGACACTGGCCGAGGCCGTGCGTGACGAGGCCTACCGGCAACTGATGGTCCTGCCCCGCATGGAGCTGACCAGCGCCTCGCTGGGCGACTACGGGGTCATTGCCATCGTGCAGGACCTGGACCATGCCGTGCAGATCGCCAACGACATCGCACCGGAGCACCTGGAACTGTCGGTGGCCGAGCCGCTGGAGCTGCTCGAGCGCGTGGAGAACGCCGGCTGCATCTGCCTGGGGCACATGACCAGCGTGCCGCTGGCGGACTACGCCGCCGGCCCGAGCCACGTGCTGCCCACCAACGGCACGGCCCGCTTCTCGTCGCCGCTGTCGGTCGAGGATTTCGTGAAGAAGTCGTCGCTGGTGTATGCCACCGAGTGTGGCCTGCAGAGCCTGGGGCCGGATGTAGCGGTGCTGGCCGAGGGCGAGGGGCTGTATGCGCACGCGGAGGCGGTCAAGCGACGTTTGCGGTAGGCGAAGCTGAGCTTAAGAGGATGTAGAGGATAACGGCAAGGATGTCGAGGATGAATGGAGGATGCCGTTCATCCTCGAGATCGTCGTTCCCATCCTCGCCATCCTCTCAAGCTCAGCGCCACCAACCAGAGAGTGAGCATACCATGTCACGCGAAGCAACCATCAAGCGCGAGACGAAAGAGACACAGATTGAGCTGTGGCTGAGTCTCGACGGCTCCGGCACGTACGAGATCGAGACCGGTGTTGGTTTCTTCGACCACATGCTCACTCACATCGCCAAGCATGGGCTGCTGGACCTGAAGCTCAGGGCCACCGGCGACACGCACGTGGACGACCACCACCTGGTCGAGGATGTCGGCATCGTCCTGGGCCAGGCGCTGGCGCAGGCCATCGGCGACAAGAAGGGCATCAGCCGCTACGGCTGGGCGCTGTGCCCGCTCGATGAGGCCCTTGTCGGCGTGGCGCTGGACTTCTCGGGCCGCACCCACCTGCAGTTCGACCTGCGCTTCCCGACCCAGAAGACCGGCACGTTCGACACCGAACTGGTCCTGGAGTTCTTCCGCGCGGTGGCCGCCAACGCCGCGATGACGCTGCACCTGTGGCAGCAGTCCGGTCTTAACAGCCACCACATCGCCGAGTCGGCCTTCAAGTCGTTCGGCCGCGCGCTGCGGATGGCCGCCGAGCTGGATGAGCGCCAGGCCGGGCAGGTGCCGAGCACCAAGGGGACGCTGTAGAAGGCCGAAGAGAGAAGACTGAAGATAGAAGACAGAAGTGAGAGCGCACGATGATCGCACTGATTGACTACGGTATGGGTAATCTGGGCAGCGTCCACAAGGCGCTGCTGAAGGTTGGCTGTGAGGTCGAGATCACGTCCGACGCGGCGGTCATTGAGGCGGCCGACGGCGTCGTGCTGCCCGGGGTCGGCGCGTTCGATGACTGCATGACCAACCTGGAGCAGGCCGGCGTCATCCCGGCCATCAAGGCTGCCATCGCGGCAGACAAGCCCTTCGTCGGCATCTGCCTGGGGCTCCAGGTGCTCTTTGAGTCCAGCGAGGAGGGCAAGCTGCCCGGGCTGGGCATTCTGCCGGGTAAGGTGGTGCGCTTCCGCCACAGCCTGAAGATCCCGCAGATCGGCTGGAACCAGATCACGATCCATGGCGACGTGCCGCTGCTGCGCGGCGTGGCGCAGGGCCCATGGACCTACTTCGTCCACTCGTACTATGCCGAGCCGGCCGATGACAGCCTCATCGCCACGACCACCGACTACGGCTACGAGTTCTGCTCGGCCGTCCGGCGCGGCAACCTGTATGCCAGCCAGTGGCATCCCGAGAAGAGCGCCGCAGTGGGCCTGCAGGTCCTGGCGAACTTCCGGAAGGCTGTGCAGGGGGAGCTATGAACCCGCCCGAGGAGTTCCGGACCGCCCGCCTGGTGCTGCGCCGCCCTCGTCTCGACGATGCTGAGGCGATCTTCGCCAGCTATGCGCAGGACCCGGAAGTCACGCGCTACCTGACCTGGCCCGCGCACACGGAGCTGGCGCAGACGCAGCGGTTCGTGGCCAGCCGTCTGGCCGCCTGGGAGTCAGGCGAGGCTTACGAGTGGGTCATCACCGTCCCGCCGCTGGACGAGGCCCTCGGCATGATCGCCCTGCGGGTGCAGGGCCACAAGGCCGATCTGGGCTACGTGCTGGCGCGCCCGTACTGGGGCCAGGGGCTGGTCACCGAGGCGGCGCAGGCCGTCACGGACTGGGCCTTCGCGCAGCCGGACATCTACCGCGTCTGGGCGGTGTGCGATGTCAACAACCCGGCCTCGGCGCGCGTGATGGCGAAGATCGGGATGTCGTACGAGGGCACGCTGAGGCGCTGGACGCAGCGGCCGGGGCACGAGGTCCCGTCCGACTGTCTGTGCTACGCCAGGACGAAGTAGCGGCGCGATTCATCGCGCCTTGCCTGCCGGTACGCCCGACACTCCTGTCGGGCGGTTCACCGGACACGCGCCCGACAGGAGTGTCGGGCGTACCAACCGATACGGGAATCCGTCATGATCGTCATACCTGCCATTGACCTGGCCGCCGGCAAGTGCGTGCGACTCCGCCAAGGCGACATGAACCAACAGACCGTCTACTCGGACAGTCCCGCCGACATGGCGCGGCACTGGGCGGACCAGGGCGCGGAGATCCTGCACGTCGTGGACCTCGACGGCGCCATGGGCGGCCGGTCGGTCAACCTGCCGGCCATTGAGGCCATCGTCGGGGCCATCTCCATCCCGGTCGAGCTGGGCGGCGGGCTGCGGACGGCGGACGATGTGCGGCGGGTGCTGGGCCTGGGTGTGCAGTGGGCCATCATGGGCACCAGCGCCCTGCGGCAGCCCGACCAGCTCAGGGCCGCGCTGGCGGAGTTCGGCGAGCGGATCATCGTCGGCATTGACGCCCGCGACGGCAAGGTGGCCGTGTTGGGCTGGACGGAGACCTCTGACATCAGCGCCGTGGACCTGGCGAAGCAGATGCAGGGCCTCGGCGTGCAGCGGCTGATCTGCACGGACATCGCGACCGACGGGATGCTCGTGGGGCCGAACCTCGAGAGCCTGCGCACGATCGCCGAGGCCGTGGACATCGCCGTCATCGCCAGCGGCGGGGTGAGCAAGCTCGAGGACATCGTGGCGCTGAAGGCGCTCGAGCCGCTCGGCGTCATCGGCGCGATCACGGGCAAAGCGCTGTATGAGGGCACACTCAACCTGAAGGCAGCCATCGCGGCGGCACGCTGAGCGTGCGGGTGGAATCCATGCAGTTGGCTCTGGAGCTGCTCGGGCTGCTCGGCGGATGTGCCGCGGTCGCGCTGATCGTGATCCTGGGCGGCGCGGCGCTGGTGCGGCGGTCTGCGCCGCGGCCCGCAACGGCATGGCGCCAGCGGTACCGAACTGCCTTCGCCATCGGGGCGGCGCTCGGGGCGCTGGCTGGCGTGGTGGTCACGTTCCTGGGCATGGCTGTCATGGGAGGGCTGCCAGCGCCATGGAACATCCTGGTCCTGCCGCTGGGCGGGCTGGCGGGCGGTGTCGCTCTCGGCACGGTTGCGGCAGTGCTCGTGGCTCTGGTACACGCGGCCAGCCGCCTTCGAGGCGGGGCCGCTGAGCCTGCGGGGCCGACGGCCACAGACCCGGACTAGCCGCAGCCCTGACAGCCAATACAGTGACCCGCCGCGTGCGGGAGTTGAGGAGCCTCATGCTAGCCAAACGCATCATTCCCTGTCTCGACGTGACCGGTGGCCGCGTGGTCAAGGGCGTCAAGTACATTGACCACGTGGACGCGGGCGACCCCGTCGAGCAGGCCGCCAACTATGACCGCCAGGGCGCCGATGAACTCGTCTTCCTGGACATCACCGCCTCCCTCGACCACCGCGAGATCATGCTCGACATCGTCCGCCGTGTGGCCGAGCAGGTGTTCATCCCGTTCACCGTCGGTGGCGGTGTGCGCAGCGTCGAGGACATCCGCGAGATACTCAAGGCCGGGGCCGACAAGACCTCGATCATGACCGCGGCCATCAAGGACCCCGACCTGGTCAACCGCGGCGCCGAGCGCTTCGGCAGCCAGTGCATCGTCGTGGCCATTGACGCCAAGCGCGTCCCGCGCGAGGGTCGCGATGACAGCAACCTCGGCTACGCGCCCGACGAGGACATCGAGTGGGTCGTCTACACCCACGGCGGCCACACGCCGACCACGGTGGATGCGCTCCAGTGGGCGCAGGAAGCCGAGGAGCGCGGCGCGGGCGAGTTCCTCGTCACCAGCATGGACGCCGACGGCACCAAGGCCGGCTATGACATTGAGCTGCTCCGGCGCATCAGCGAGAAGGCCGGCATCCCCGTCATCGCCTCCGGCGGCGCGGGCAGCGTGGACCACCTGTACGAGGCGCTGACGCTGGGGAAGGCCGACGCTGTGTTGGCGGCGAGCATCTTCCACTTCGGCGAGACGACGGTGCAGGATGTGAAGCAGGAACTGAAGGCCAGAGGCGTAGACATACGGATTTGAGGAACGGAAGACAGGATGTAAGGATGGAAGGATGGGGAGGATACGGCAGAGGCCAACGGCATTGCCAGGGGGTAGGGGCAGTGGAGCACGAGGAGTTGACGGGGCGGATCATCGGGGTGTGCTATGAGGTGGCGAACGAGCTGGGGCATGGGTTCCTGGAGTCGGTGTACCAGAAGGCGCTGGCCATGGCCTTGGCGCAGGAGGGGCTGGCAGTGGCCCAGCAAGTGCCACTCAAAGTGTCCTTCCGTGGAGAGATCGTCGGGGAGTTCCTGGCTGACATTGTCGTTGAGGGCACCGTCATCCTGGAGCTGAAGGCCGTCTCCGCACTCGCGTCCGAACACAGCGCACAGCTCATCAACTACCTGAAGGCGAGCGGACAGGACGTCGGCCTGCTCGTGAACTTCGGCCGGCCGAGCATCGAGGTCAAGCGCTGCTGGCGCCCCAAAGTCGCCGTGCCAGAACAGTAGCCGGCCGTCAATCCGTTCATCCTTGCCATCCTTATATCCTTACATCCTGTTGCCGTTGCCGTTGCCGTCATCCTTTCCCCCTGAGGACTTCCATGTCTGTAGTTGACGAACTCAAGTTCGATGCCAACGGCCTCATCCCCGCCATCGCCGTGGACGCGGAGACGGGTGAAGTGCTCATGGTTGCCTACATGAACCGCGAGTCCTTCCAGGCGACCGTGGAGACCGGCCATGCCACGTACTGGAGCCGGTCGCGGCAGCAGTTCTGGGTCAAGGGGGAATCGTCCGGCCATCTGCAGAAGGTAAAGTGGATCCGCACCGACTGCGACAAGGACACGCTGCTGCTCGGCGTCGAGCAGGCCGGCGTGGCCTGTCACACCGGCCGTCGCAGTTGCTTCTTCTACGAGCTGCGCGACGGGCAGTGGTGCGAGACCTGCGAGCCCGAGGTGGATCCTGACGAGATCTACCACCGCAAGTAGCCCCTGCTTGCTCCTGCTGGCGGCGTGCCTGGCCGCGGCCCTGGTGTCGCCGGTGGTCGGCGCGCCGGCGGATGCTCGGGCGCGGGCCCTGGCGCTCCTGCACCGCGGGCAGTATGCCGAGGCGGCG
Source organism: bacterium (assembly GCA_021372615.1). Classification (NCBI taxonomy): domain Bacteria; species bacterium. The sequence goes on from JAJFUB010000055.1 coordinate 18,906, forward strand.
CAGGCCCTGGCGCCGTTGGTCGCCGCCCACCCCCGGGATGCCGACCTGCAGTACCGCCTCGGGGTCGCCCGCCAGCGCTCCGGCGACTTGTCGGGGGCGATCAACGCCTTCAACCGCGCCGCGCGCCTGCGCCCCAATGAAGCGGTGTATGCAGCGGCGCTGGCGCGTCTGTACGCGGAGCTGCCCCGGGCCGACCGCGCCTCGTTCTGGTACCGCAAGCTCCTGCGCCTCCGCCCCAAGAACCCCAAGCTGGCCGAAGAGGCTGCCTCGTTCGTGCTGCAGCAGGGCAACCCCCTCGAAGCCGAACTCATCCTCAAGCAGGCCACCGCGGCCAACCCCAAAGCGCCCGAGCTGTGGCTGCTGCTCGCGCAGTGCTACCAGCAGATGAAGCTGGACGCCGAGCAGGCCCGGTGCCTGGAGCAGGCCGCGCGCCTGCAGCCCGCGCAGCCAGACCAGCTCCGCAAGCTCATTGATCTGTACCTGCAGGCCGGACAGCCCGACCGCGCCCTTCCGTACCTCCAACTGGCCGTGCGCCGCCAGCCCCAGAGCGCCGCGCTGCAGGCCCGCCTGGCCGAGTGCTACCTCGCGGTGGACGACCGCAGAGCGGCGGTAGCGGCTTACCGGACGGCGGCCCGATTGGCCCCCCGCGTGCCGCAGTACCAGTTGGTGCTGGCGCAGGTCCTGGGCGAGGAAGACCCGGCCGAGGCCCTGCGCGCGTACGACGCCGCCTTCGCGCTCCAGCAGCCCCTGGCCGACCAGCTCCTGACGGCCTCGGCGCTGGCGGCCAAGGCCGGCCGCCCGGATGCCGCGCTGGGCTACCTGACCTGGCTGGTGGCCCTCACGCCCGGGGAGTTGGAGCCCCGCCGCATGCTGATCCAGGCCGCGCTGACCGAGCATGACACCCCGACCGCGCTGATGCAGTGGCGCGAGCTGCAGCGGGCCGGGCAGCAGCAGTATGCCCTGGAGGAGGCCGAGTTGGCGCTGCGGCTCGGGGGGCGTGAGTGGGCGCTGACGCGCTTGCAGGAGGTGGCCGACCGGTCGGCGGGCGACGCCCTGCTGCAGGCCCGGCTGGCGTCGCTCTTCCAGCAGCTGCACGACGCGCCGCGCGCGGAGATGCTGGCCCGGGCGGCGCTCGCGCGATCCGGGGGAGGTACGGCTGAGGACGTGCGCGCCACGCGGCTGTTGGCCGCCCAGGTGCTGCTGCAAGTCGAACAACCCGAGGCGGCCGAGCCCGTCTTCCAGGAAGTGCTGCAGGCTGCGCCCGACAACGCAGTGGCCCGGCGCAGCCTCGCCCTGTGCGCCCTGCAGCGCGGGCAAGTGCGGGTTGCATGGGAGCAACTGCGGCGCGCCGTGCCGGATCACCCGCGCGATGTGGAGACCATCGAGGCGTTCATCGAGGCCGCCGAGGCGGCCGACGAGATGGACGCTACGGCCCTGGTCTTCCAGGCGCTGCTGTGCGAAGCCCCCGACAACGCCGCGGTGCTGGACGGACTGACGATGCTCTATCGCCGGCAGGGGGGGACGGTGCTGGCGGCCCGGCGCCTGGGCGATCTGGCCGACCGTCAGCCCCGCCAGGGCCTGCTCAACCTGGCGGCGGCGCGCGAGTTGGCCGCGGCGGGGCGGCGCCAGGAGGCGGCGGCAATCTACGAGCGGCTGGCCCGCGGGTCGGAGTTCACCGCCGCCGCCCGCGTGGGCCTGTGCCATGTGCTGCTGGCCCAGCAGCGGTACTCTGAACTGATCGCGGCCCTGGCCCGCCTCACCGGCCCACAGGCCATCGGAGCCGAGCCATACCGGCTCCTGCTGGCGGCCCGTAGCGATCTGGCCTTGCAGACGAGCGCGGACCTGAACCTGGCTGCGGTCGCCCAGGCGGCCGCCGACGTGGCGCTGGCCGACCCGGAGTCCGAGGCCTACTACCTGGCCCTGGCCGAGATGTACCTGGCGACACGCCAGGCGGACGCCGGGGTCATATTCCTGCAGACCGAGGCGACGCGGCGGGCCGTGACGGCCCCGGCTACTGTGGGTCTGACGCGGTTGCTGCGCCAGCTCGGGCGACCGCGCGAAGCGCTGGTCTGGCTCAACCAGACTGAGGGCGCCGCCGGCTCCCCCACCGGTCTGCTGGAGCGCGCCCAGTGCCTGCTGCAGGTCCAGCGCGTGCCCGAAGCCGGGCTCGCGGCCGAGCAGGTGCTGCAGATGACGGCAGGACCGACGGACTATGGGGGCGCCGGTCTGGCAGGGGACAGCGAGGGGAACGGGCCGGGAGCGCGGGCCGCGGCGCACATGGTGGCCGCGGAGGCCTGCGCGCAGGGCTACCGCCCCGAGGAGGCGCTCTGGCACCTGGTGCAGGCCATCATGAACGGGGGGCCGCGCGAGCGCCTCACCTACCGCATCGTCGGCCTGTGCATCAACCAGCCCCTCAGCGAGACCGCGGTGCTCAACGCGCTGCAGCAGCTCTACGCCGCGGGGTTCACGGACGCCGCCCTCGGCATCGCCGATGCACTCGTCGCCAAGCCGGGCTTCGGACGGCTGAAGCAGTGGGCGATGCAGCGCGCGGCCCGAGACCGGTAAGCCGCGCTGCTCCCCTCACCGGTACCGCGCGACCGTGTCGAACAGCGCCTCCACGTTCTCCCACGGAAAGCCGTTGTCGATCTCCAGGTAAAGCCAACTCCCGCCCTCCTGCGGCCTGAAGGCGGCGACGAGGTCGGTAACATGCTGTCGCACCTGCGCCGGTGTGCCGAAGGTCATGATGTGTGAGCGCTCCGGGTGCAGCGCCAGGGCCAGCTTCAGCTCGCGGCAGCGCCGCGCGAGGGTGGGCCAGTCGTACAGGTTGATCTGCGGCCACAGCGCGTTGACCCCCAGGTCCGCCAGGTCGCCCAGGAGGTCCCAGATCTGCCCGCAGGAGTGGAAGAAGATGTCCACGCCCTGCGCGCGGGCCGGGGCCAGGAGCTTCTCGTAGCGCGGCCGGAAGAACCGCCGCCACTGCTCGGGCGCCAGCAGCAGCGCCTCCTGGGTGCCGAAGTCGTCTCCCATCTGCACCCCGTCCGGCTCCAGCGCCAGCGCGTACCGCAGGGCCTCGGCCTGGTACTCCACCAGCATGTCGGCCAGACGGTTGATCTCCCGCGTGTTGAGGGCGATGTCCATCAGCACGTCCTCGAAGCGCCGCAGCGAGTGCAGCGTCTCGAAGAACCCGCCCCAGCCGGCCTTCAGGTAGTAGCGCTGCTTGTGCGTGGCTGCCGCAGCGCGCGCGGCCGCGAAGGCCGGGCCCGAGGGCGTGGGTGGCGCCGGCGGTCGGTAGTCGGCCAGGTTCGCCCAGTCGTCGAGCGGCCGGTGTTGGGGGAGGCCCCAGGCGCCGAAGATGTGGTGCTTCCAGGTGACGCCCCAGGCATCAGTGCGCACCTCGCAGTAGCTGCCGTCGGCCTGGATCGCCGCCGGGTCGGGATGCGGCAGTGGCAGGTCCGAGAAGTCGCCGAAGTCGTGGGGGTGGTCGCGTAGGAGCCGCTGCAGCCGCGTGCCATGCTCGTACAACCCGGCAGGCGAGGGGTGGCATTCCAGCCCCACGATGTCGCAGGGCTGGAAGTCGAGGACGGCGCGAATGCGTTCGCGCGGCAGCATCTGGGGCCCCCGGCGCCCTACCAGCCGTGGCCGCACGACCACATGCCCTTCGTGCTCTCCGACTTCATCCACTTGGCATGGCCATCGAGGAAGACGAAGTTGCCGCCATTGTTGTGCGGGTCCTGCACATGGCAGCAGCCGTACTGGCCGTAGGCCGCACAATGGTATGGATGCTGTGAAGCGCCCCCGGTGTTGGGCCGCTCGGAGACAGCGATCGTGTTGGCCGGGGCCTGGAAGTTCGCGAGCCTCTGGGGATTGACGTCCTCAGGGAAGACGCTGCGGTTCACGCCATAGTCCAGCGCCCCGGCCGCCGAGTTGGAGGAGGGGCACTTCCAGATCTGGCTGTTCTTGATGTATGGCTCCACCACCTGGAACCAGCGCCGGTTTCCGCCGGGATTGCTCGTGCTCCAGAACGCGCCGGTCCAGACCCCGATGTAGCACCCGGGGTGGGCCTCGTCGTAGTCCTGGATGTAGGCCACCAGCCCGATGCCCATCTGCCGGGCGTTCGACAGACAGCTCGCCTGACGCGCCTTCTCCCGGGCCTTGGCGAACACCGGGAACAGGATCGCGGCGAGGATCGCGATGATCGCGATGACAACCAACAGCTCAATGAGTGTGAATCCCTTGCGCATGTGGTCACCCTCCTGAATGATGGCCCCCACCACCGCCCCCGGAACCTGCGTTTCGTGCCCCTTCCCTGCGGAGTGCAGCGTCTCCTTCCGCCGGTGGGACGATCTCGAGCGTTCCTCAGGCCGCCGCCCGTGCCGGCGCGGGTTCGCCTCGCCGCAGCGGAGGATTGCGCCGCCCGCGGCGGGAACTCTGCGTGCAGCATCGTGCTGAGGAGTGTCCATGCAGATCCATCTTCGCTACGGCCGTCAGGGGCTGGACGTCGAGCTACCCGACCGCAATGTGCGCCATGTGCTGCGCATGAACGAACTGCCGGTGTTGCCCGACCCGGAGGGCGCGGTGCGCGAGGCGCTGCTCCACCCCATCGCCTCTCCCCCGCTGGCCGAGATCGCCACCGGCCGCCGCGATGCCGTCATCGTCGTCTCGGACATCACCCGCCCTGTGCCCAACGCGTTGTTGCTGCCGCCGCTGCTGGAGACGCTCGGCCAGGCCGGTCTGCCCCCGGAGCAGGTGACGATCCTCGTCGCCACCGGTCTGCACCGGGGCAACACCGACGAGGAGCTGGCCGAGATGCTGGGGCCGCAGGTCATGGCCAGCGGCTGCCGCATCGTCAACCACGTGGCCCGCGACCCGGAGAGCCATGCGGACCTGGGGCGCACGTCGCGCGGCCTCCCGGTGCACGTGGACCGGCGCTACGTCGAGGCCGACCTGAAGATCCTGACCGGCCTGATCGAGCCGCACCTGATGGCGGGCTATTCGGGCGGCCGCAAGGCCATCTGCCCCGGCCTGTGCAGCGTGCGCACGGTCATGGCGTGGCACAGCGCCGAGATGCTCGACCCGGACGAGGCGCGCGCGGGCAACCTGTGGCACAATCCCGTGCACGAGCAGGCACTGGAGGTGGCAGACCTGGCGAACGGCTGCGGGCTGGAAAGCCCGCGGTCCAACGTCTTCCTCCTCAACGTCGTGCTCAACGAGGCCCGGCAACCGACCGGTGTCTTCGCCGGCGACATGCGCCGGGCCCATCTGGCGGGCATGGAGTTGGCCGAGCGCCAGACCAAGGTGACGCTGGCCGAGCCGGTGGACATTGTCGTCACCACCGCCGCCGGCTACCCGCTCGACCTGACGTTCTACCAGGGCGTCAAGGGGATGGTCGGCGCGCTGCCCATCGTCAAGCCCGGCGGTACCGTCATCGTGGCCCAGGAGAACGCCGAGGGCCTCGGCGGCCCGGAGTTCGCTGAACTGATCCTCGGCCAGAGCAGCCTCGATGGTCTCATGGCCCAGGCCTTCGCCGGTACGCTGTGCTCCATTGACCTGTGGCAACTCCAGGAGATGCACAAGGTCTGCCGCCAAGCCACGGTCGTCAGCGTGTCGAGCCTGCCCGCCGACCTGCAGCGCGAGCTGTTCGTCGTTCCCGCCGAGACGGTGGAGGCGGCGGTGGCGCAGGCCCTCGCGGTCCACGGTCCGGACGCCAGCATCGCCGTGATCCCCGAGGGGCCGTATGTCCTCGCGTGTTTGCAGGATGATCTGGTGGGGATGCGGAACGTCCGAGAGATGGTATGCTGAGGTTCACCCGAGGGTGCTCATGCGTTACGGTGTTGCCGTCTGGAACTACATGGAGCCCGGGCTCCCACTGACGGAGTTGGTACAGGAGTTGGCTGGAGCCGGCTTCGACAGCCTCGCCCTGCAGCCCCACTTCCTGGCCGACCTCGACGCCGCGGCGTGGCGCGACCTGGGCCGGGTCGTCGAGCGCAACGACCTGACCGTCACGCTGCACACGAACTTCCCGCTGTTCCGCGCCGAGCACCTGCGCACGGCCCGCGAGCAGTTCGGCGCGCGTTTGCTCGATGTCACCTTCGATGCCGCCATGGAGACCACGTCCTGCGGCATGTTCTACGACATAGCGACCATGGCGCTGGTGCTGCGGACCGTGGCCGAGACGGCGCCCGGCTTGCGCTTCGGAGTCGAGGACTTCCCGCTGGACGCCGCCGCCGTGGACGCCTACGCCGAGCACCTGCGGCCGCTGCTGGCCCTGGACGGCTTCGGGATGCTCGTGGACCTGGGGCATCTGAACCTGCGCCGGCACCAGCACCCGTACTTCCAGGGCGGGGACGCCGCCGCCTACATCCGTAGCGTCGCGGCGCCGATCCACGAAGTGCACGTGCACGACAACGACGGCATGCGCGACCTGCACCAACACCCCGGCGCAGGCAACGCCGACCTGGCTGGCGCCGCGCGGGGCCTGCGTGAAGTCGGCTTCGACGGCGTCTGCACGATCGAGGTCGCGCCGTCCTTCCACGGCGCCACACCGGCCGAATCACGCCCCGCCCTGCGCGGGTCGCTGCAAGCCTGGCGCGCGCTCATGGCGGGTTGAAGTAACGGAACTGGCCGCGGGCGCCACCGCGCCGTAGTAGCGCGGGCGGCCCGCCCGCGCGGGCAGGCGGCCCGCCCGCGCGGGCAGGCGAGCCGCCTGCCCTACTGGGCTGCCGGTCTCCCAGCTGGACACTGTCCCGAACCGGGCTGCACTATCACCAAGGAGATGACGTGATGTCCAAGCTCAAAGTCGCATTCATCGGCACCGGCAAAGTCCCCGAGAAGGCCGGTCCCATGGGCTATGCCATGGCCTATCGCCATGGCGAGGCGTACAAGCTGCTGGCCGACGACGTCGAGATGGTCGCCGCCGCCGACATCGTGCCCGAGCACGCGCAGGCCTTCGCAAGCAAGTTCGGCTTCACCGACATCTTCACGGACTATCACGAGATGCTGGCGCAGATCAAGCTGGACCTCGTGTCCATCTGCACCTGGCCGCACCTGCACCGACAGATGGTCGTGGACTGCGCCGAGGCCGGCGTACCCGCCATCCACTGCGAGAAGCCCGTGGCCTACAGCTTCGGTGACGCCAGGGCTCTCGTCGCGGCGTGTGAGCAATCCGGCACGAAGCTCACTTTCAACCACCAGCGGCGCTACGGCCTGCCCTTCGCCATGGCCAAGCAGATGATTGACGACGGCGTCATCGGTGACATCCAGAAGATCGAGATTGGCATCGGGGATCTGTTCGACTACGGCTCCCACAACTTCGACATGGCCAACTGGTTCGCCGGCGAGGGTAACACCAGTTGGGTGCTGTGCGGCTTGGACTACAGCAAGGAGAAGCTGATCTTCGGCACCCACAACGAGAACAGCGCCATCGCGGTGTGGCAGTATGAGAGCGGCATCTTCGGCCAGGCGGCCACGGGCGACGCGGGCGCGTCGGTCGGCTGCCACCACCGCATCATCGGCAATGATGGCATGATCGAGATCGGGCGCGCCGGCCAGCCGGTGCTGCGCGTTCTGCAGGCCGGCGCGTCCTGGGTTGGCTACGACTGTGACGGCGAGAGCTGCCATGGCCCCAACTTCATCGAGCGCTGTCTGGCCGACGTGGTGGACTGCTTCAAGACCGGCCGCGAGTGCATGATGAACGCGCGCAACGCCCTGCGGGCCACCGAGCAGATCTTCGCCTGCTGGGAGTCCGTGCGGCGGCGCGGCATGGTGCACCTGCCGCTGGACATCGAGGACAACCCGCTGCGCGACATGGTCGAGCGCGGCGACTTGAAGCCGGCGAAGGCACAGTAGTACGGACGAAGGGACGTCACAGGTGGTGATGGCATGGTTCGAGGTCTGGTAGTCGCATGTGTGCTGTTGGTCTGCGTGGGCGCGGCGTGCGCGCAAAGCGCCATGAGTGGTCGTACGGCCGGCATGGGCAATGCGAGCCTGTCGTCGCTGGGCGACAGTGAGGCCATCTTCCTGAACGCGGCGGCCCTGCCGTGGCTGCGGCAGGCCGCTGGTTCGGCCGACCGGCACCTGTGGGGCGGGCAGGCCATGGCCGCCTATGGCTTTGCCGATGTGTCAGGCGTGCCCGCCTGCGACGCGCAGAGCACCTTCCTGACCGGCGCCGGCGCCACCAACGGCAAGCATGGCCTGGCGGCCTACTATGCTGACGCGGACCTGCTCACCGACAAGCCGACCGAGTTCGGCATCGGCTACGGTGTGTCTCTCTCGCATGACTGGTCGGTAGGCGCCATGCTCCGCATGTGGGACCACCCCGGCGAGGCGGACGACGTGGAGACGACCGATTTCAGCCTCCTGCGCCAGTGGCACCTGACCAACGGCAGGCCCCTGACGGCCACGCTCGTGGTGCGCGATGCCTACAGCCACACCGACGAGGGCAGGACGTATGACCTGGGCGTCTCGGGCTATCTGTCCGAGGACTTCCTGCTCGCGCTCCTGGCGCGCGACCTGACCAACGAGACGTACCGCCTGCTCAACGTGGGCGCCGAGGTGCAGATCCGCCCGGGGTGGTTCATCCGCACGGGCTATGAGGAGCGGGCCCACAAGAACCCCATCGGCCTCAGCCTCGGTGTCGGCCACCGGGTCAGGGACTGGCAGTTCGACCTGGCCTTCACGCACTGGGACTCGAGCATGGCCAATGTGGACATGGGGGTCGGGGTGACCGGCAGCGCCACTGTACTGTTCTAGGGTCGCGTCCCGGTAGTGCGCTGCATCCGTCAGTAGCGCGGGCGGCCTCGCCCGCGCATGGTGGGGGTGGGCGGGCGAGGCCGCCTGCCCTACTGCGGTTGGTCAGTTCCCTCTGGGACGCGACACGAGGTCGCGCAGGTAGGCTCAATGGGAACCGGTACACTCAGCCGCCGCGAGCGGATGCGCCTCGCGCTCGACCACCAGACCACCGACCGCATCCCCTTCGCCATGGTCTGCGCCGGGATCAATGCCCCGGCCCACCGGGCACTCGAGGAGTATCTGGCGCGCGAGCGCCAGACCACCGTCGCCGCCGTCCTGCAACCCCTCGTGGACATCCAGGGCTGTGCTCCCCCGTATGTCGGTCCCGCGCTGCCCGCCGGGACCGACATGTGGGGCGTCCACCGCAAGCCCGTGAGCTACGGCGCGGACTGCTACCACGAGATTGACGTCTATCCCCTGGCCGGGGCCCGTACCGTCGCCGACATCGCCGCTCATGCCTGGCCGACGCCGGAACTGTTCGACTACGCCGCCTTCCCCGGCCTCGTGGCCCGGCTGCAGGCCGACGGCGAGACCTGCCTCATGCTGTCGAATGGCAACATCTTCGAGACCACGTGGTACATGCGCGGCTTCGAGCAGAGCTTCATGGACCTGGTCATGGAGCCCGAGCTGTTCCACGCCATCGCCGGCCGGGTCACCGACTTCTTCTGCGAGCACTTCCACCGCGCGCTCAGTGCTGTCCCGGGCGCGATTGACCTGGTCTTCACGGCCGACGACATCGGCGGCCAGAACGGGCTGCTCATGTCGCTGGCGATGTGGGAGGAGCACCTCAAGCCCTACCACACGCGCCTCAATGCGGTCATCCACGAGCACGGGGCCCGGGTCATCTACCACTCGGACGGGGCGGTGGCGGAGGCGGTGCCGGGGCTGCTGGACATGGGGATAGACGTGCTGCAGGCGCTGCAGTTCGACGCCGCAGGGATGGACCCGGCGGACCTGAAGGGGCGTTTCGGGGATCGGCTCTGCTTCGAGGGCGGCGTGAGCGTCCAGCACACGCTGCCTTTCGGCACTGCGGAGGACGTGGCGGACGAGGTGCGGCGGCACATTGACATCCTCGGCGCGGGGGGCGGCTACATCCTCGGCCCCAGCCACGCCATCCAGGCCGGCACACCCCCCGAGAACATCGTGGCCCTGTTCGACACGGCGGCGGGGTACTACCCCCACTGACGCAGTTGCCTACTCGTAGACGCGGCTACGGTGCCCGATGGTGACGACACGGACTACCCGCGCTGTGTCGTCTACGGTGTAGACGACGCGGTAGTCACCGACGCGGGTCCGCCACGCCCCGTCCCACTTGCCGTGTAGCCGCACCACGCCCGGCGGCCTGGGCTCGGTCGCCAGCGCGTGCAATTCCTGCAGCACTCGCGCCTGCAGTTCCGGTCCCATGCTCCGTATCATCCTGGCGGCGCGGCCGCTCACTTCGACTTCGTATGGCATGTGCCCCCCAGCTCCGCCTCAAGTTGCTCAAGGGGAACCCACTCGGTAGCCGGATCGCTGAGTATCTCCTCGGCTTCCGCCATGAGCGCCCGATCCAGGGCCACGTCGGCGACCCATTCGGCGATGATGCGGCGCAGGAGGGCTGAGCGGGTCGTGCTCTCAGCGTTGGCAGCTTCGTCGAGCATCGCGAGGGTGTGATGGTCCAGGCTGACGTTGACGCCCATCTTGCGGTGGACGGGGTCTTGTCGTGTCTTCATGGGAGGCACCTGCGGTGATATGTTTGCGCAAACATTATATCGCCCGTCTCGCCCTATATCAAACCCCCTGTGTCAGGAACAGCAGCATGTCCGCCTGCATGTACGCGCACTCGGTGATCTCTTCCCCCTCGTCTCGCATCGGCAGTAGTCCCGAGGCGCTCCGCTGCGACAGTGCGTACCCCAGTAGCCGCTCCGCCGCCGCCACGTTCCCCTCGCCTCCGATCCGCCGCAGCACATTGGCCGTCAGCGCATAGGTCCACATGTTGTGCTTGGCGGTCGAGGTCTCGTTCTCGTCCCACAGCAGCGTGCCGTCAGCGGCCACGCAGCCACTCAGGAACTTGCCGGCCATCTCCAGGGCTCGCCGCACGTCCTCCGCCGGCGCCACGTCGCCCCGGTAGTGCATCTCCGGCAGCGTCTCCACCGCGTTCAGCAGACACCAGACCACCAGCGAGGTGTAGTTGATCGTGATGCCGTCATTGGCGCGATAGGGGAAGCAACCATTCGGCCATTGCAGCGTCAGCGTGTGGCGGACCGTCCGCCGCGCGCCCTGGTAGAAGATGTTCACCGTGCGCCCGTACACCTCGCGCAGCGCGGTGAAGATCGCCGCCAGCGCCTCCCCGGTGTGCAGGTTGGCGTTCAGCGTGTCATACGGCGAGCGCTCGTGGTGGGGGAAGATGCCCGAGCCCGGCGGCCACTCGATGGACAGGTACCAGTGGCCCGCGCGGTGCAGGCATTCCAGGTAGCAGGCCTTCGGCGGCAGCCCCGCCAGCAGCGCGTTCGCCAGCCCGTGGATGACGAACGAGACCTCGATGGTCGAGCATTCCTCCAGCCCGGTGCACTCCCAGTCCGAGGGTCGCTCGTTGTTCTGGATCTCGAAGTACCCGCCGCTCTCATGCTGGCGCGTCACGACCCAGTCGAAGGCCGCCTCGGCGCGGCGGCACAGGTCGTCATCATCGCGCTCCTGCCCGGCCAGCCACAGTCCCAGCCCCCCACTGCCCGCTCCGCGCGGGTGGTGGCTCCCCCCGGCGTGCCAGTCCAGCAGCGGCCCATGGTAGGCCTTCTCGCTCCAGAAGGCGCCGTAGTACTGCCCGGGCGTGAAGTCCTGGCAGCGGACGAGGTACGCGACGATGGCATCACAGGTGGCGGTGAGGTCGGAGGGGATCATGCGCGGGGGGTTCGGCGCGGCCGGCGGACACACCTGCCCGCAGCTCGTACACCTCCCAGTGCGGCAGGTGCTGGACCTGTCGGTAGTTCTGGCGCACGAACGCCCACACCAGGGGGGCTGCGCCCGGCTGCCACGCCGGCGAGGTGCCGAAGGGCACTGCGTCGTCGGTGGGCTTGACGATGATCGGGGGGCGGGTGCGGCACAGGTCGGCACGCAGCGCGGCGGCGGCCCCCGGGAACAGCTCGCCGGGCTCGCGGCCGATCCACCCCAGGGCGTAGTTGAGCGTGAGGTCGCGGGCCGCCGGCAGCCGGTTGGCGTACCAGTACACCTGGGGCGCCCACGCCCACACCAGTATCCGGTCGGTCGGGCGCGTCCGGGCCTGCGTGGTGTCCGCCACCGCCGCGAACACCTCCTGGCTCGCCTCGTCCATGACGGCCCTCGCGTTGTCGGGATGGGAGAGCAGCAGTCGTCCCCCGACGGCCAGCACCCCCAACGCCAGCATCACGCCGGCGGCGGAGCGCAGGAGCGGGCAGCGCGGCCAGCGTCTGACCTGTGCCGCACCCAGACCCACGGCCAACGCCCAGGGGGGCGCCGCCTGCAGGAAGTAGTGGTCGAACAGGCGCCCGCCCGGCAGCACCGCCAGGGCGCTGCCGAGGCCCAGAGCCACCAGAAGCCAGCGGAGCGTCGGCACCGCCACGCCCCTCCCCGCCTCTCCCCATCGCGCCGGCACAACAGCCAGCACAGCGCCGAGCAGGCCGAGCCCCGCCAGGGCCGGCAGCAGGCCGACACCCAGGCTGCCGCAGGCATTGCGCCATCCGTCAGCCCAGCCCACGCGCTGTTCCGCATACGCCAGCCCCCAGCCGCCGCACGCCGGCCATAGGTACGACTGGGCCCCGTGCGCGGTGTAGTAGGCAACCAGTGGGGCCCAGGCCAAGAGCGTCCCGGCCATGGCCAGGCCCACGCTCGCCCCTGCATCGCGACCTCCGCCGCGCCGCGCCGCTACCCAGATCAGCCACAGCCCCAACGCCGCCATCGGGACCAGCGCCGTCTGCCGGAACAGCAGCGCCATCCCACCCCACACGCCTGCCAGCAGCACCCACCAGCCATCGCCCCGCCGGGTCCATTCGGCCAGACACAGGGCGCTCAGTGCTACCAGTGCCGTGGACGGCCACTCGCCGTTGAGCACCACCCATTCGGGGGCAGGCCACCCGTTGGCATGGGTGATCAGCACATAGGCGACCGCCACGGGCCACACCGGAAGCGTCGGCGCCGCCAGGCGCGCCAGTCGGAGCGTGACCAGCAGCGTCACGGCCGCCAACAGCAGCGCCAGCAGCCGTGAGCCCGCGATCATGCCGCCTGGCAGCCGCGCCGCCAGGAGGTATGCCGCCGCCATCCCGGGCGGCTTGTTGTCCCACGTGTCGCGGCCCGGCAGCAGCCCCTGGCTCCACGCCCGGGCGGTTACCGCGTAGACAGCCTCGTCCGACTTGAGCAACCCGCCGTCGCAGTAGGGAAGGCGTAAGAGGATGATGGCCCCCACACACAACAGCACGAGCGCTGCAGAGATGACGACCCCACCGCCGAGCGTGCCGTCCCTGCCCGGCACTGTGCTAGACGATATCCCGTTCATGCCTCTCCATCGCGTGCATGCACGCGATGGGTACCGTTCAAGAGGTGCGAGGCGGAGACCTTCATCCGACGGTGCGTGCCCTCACACGGCCAGCCACAGCCCCAGCCCCCCCACTGTCGGCTCCGCGCGGGTGGCGGCCCCCCCGGCGTGCCAGTCCAGCAGCGGCCCGCGGTAGGCCTTCTCGCTCCAGAAGGAGCCATACTACGGCCCGGGGGTGAGATCCTGGGCGCGCACGAGATGGGCTACGATGGCGTCACAGGTGGCGGAGAGGTCGGTGGTGGGCATGGGGGAGCGGCTCGGCACTCGGGGGAGGGGGACCTGCCGCGCGGGGGGGGGGCGGGCCGCGATGAATGCGCGGGAGGAGTTGAGGGCGGCGTTCGAGGGGTATGAGCAGGGGATACTCACCAAGGGCGGGTAGTGACCGTCGCAGGGATGCGCATGGCATCCCCAAGCGCGTGTGACGGGCGGCGAGAGGTGCGCGTGCAGGCCTCGCGAGACACGTGGAGATGCCCGATGCTCCTCATCTACCCAGACAACGCCGGGAATAGAGCGGGAGTCGCGCATACCACAGGCCTTGCTGCCGACGTGGGTAAGGAGTACCCTTTTCGCTGTAGCCAGCGGGCACACCACCTCAAAGCAGGAGGGGATGCTGCCGTGAGTGACCGCCTCAATACAGGACGAGCATACCTCAGCAAGATGCTCACCGTCGGCTGCAACACTGCTGAGATACGAGTCGCCATGCTGGCTGCCGGCTGGGGGACTCATGAGATTGACTCCCTCGTGGCAGAACATGAAGGACCGCCCGAGCCAGAGCCGGGGAAGAAGCGCAGAACGGGACGGGGTATCCGACTCGAGGACGTAGAGCGCCGGGCCGACGAGGCGCGGCGGGCGGTCGAGGAGGTCCGGGCGACGCTCGTAACGCCGGAGTATGGCGTGAGCCTGGGGCAGACCGGGGCCCAACATCTCCCGGAGGAAGGTATACCCGAGGGGCAGGATCCCAGCCTCGGCATATACCTCTGTGTGGGCGCTGACAGCCCGCCAAGATGGGCCAAGTGGGCGCGAGTAGCAGGGCCGGTAGATGAGCAGACCTGTTCTCTGTGTTGGTTGCTCTGCGGCGAAGTATTCAGAGCCGGGAGCGAAGAGCTATTCCGCTACGCTCCGCCGGTGCATCGGAAATGCAGACACTATCTGGTGTGGTACCCGGAGAAGCCACAGGACACGGAGGACTTCGAGGTACCGAGTGCGGAACTGGTGGCGCGGTACGGCCACTTCATCACCAGGCCGCAAGAGGATTATTGGCAGCGAGTGCCGGTGGTCCCTGGGTACCCGAACAGTGACGCGACGTGGGTCACGGACCCCGAGACCGGCAAGCCAACGGGGAAGCTCGCCTGGCACACGACTCCCGCCGCACCCCTGAGTCGGGAAGCTGACACTGCCCTGCTCGAACTGCTGAGGAAGCCGATGGCGATACCGGCGGAGGTATGGAAGGCGGCGAGAAGGCACATGGCTGAACTCCAGCACTGCGGCTACGTGCACATCAAGATTGCCGGCGGAACCAGAACAGTGAGCCTGAGCCCCGAAGGTGAGGCCGCTGCCAGGAAAGCCTTCAGCGCAGGGTGACAATTCCGGCGGGGCTGTGAGCCTACCAGGGCTGTGGGGCATCTTGTCTTCGTCCGCCCCTCCGTCAAGAGTCCCCCCTCGGGCGCGATCCCCTTGTCCGACGGTGAGTAGCGTCCGCCAGCCCGGCGGTGCCGCTATTCGTCGACCAACTCCCGCAGCTCGTCATTGCTGATGTCGACTTGCCGCAGGATGTGCGCCAGCGTGCCTGGCGGCAGAGGCTTGTTGCTGTGAACGGCAACCGAGACAGTCTTGCCAACCTCTCGGTTCACCAGCGTGACATGACTCCCCCGCTGTCTAAGAGGCTCATAGCCGATGTGACCCAATGCCTTGATCAACTCGCGTCCGGAGACGACTGGCTGCTTAGGCAAAGACAGCCTCCTCCGCCACGGTCACCCTGTATACCGAGGCTTCAGCGGCTTCTCCCAGATCGAAGTTCACCGTCCCCACGTCCGCTGGCATCGGCAGCCCCAGCGCCTCCTGACCATCCCGGTACGCCAAGATGGCCTCCTCGACCATCTTCAGGGCCTCGGGCAGGCTCTCGCCCCACGTGGCGCAGCCGGGCAGCGCCGGCACGATAGCCGAATAGCGCCCGTCCTTCTCTCGCAGCATGACGACTGTATAGGTCACCTGAACGCTCCTGTCTCTCCCCCACCGAATCTTACCCCCTTCCCGCCGCCTTGTCCACACCCGTCCCGGTCTGCGGCGCGCCGCTGCCGCTTCCCGCCATCCCGCCATCGCTCCTTGCCTTTTGCCGCCCCTTCCGTCTATAATGCTGTTCCGGACGAAATCCCCTTTGTCCGCCGCTCCGTACCGTCGCCGGCCCTGCGGCCGGTTTATCATTGTGTCCGTGCGCCGGAGTGCCGGCGCATCTACGGGGCGGGGTACAAGCCCCCGCCCTACAGGGCACCATCCGAGGCGATCTGTCATGTGTGGTATCGTCGGTTATGTTGGAAAGCGACAGGCCACTGCGATCTGTATCCAGAGCCTGCACTGCATGGAGTACCGCGGCTATGACTCCGCCGGAGTCGCCGTGATCACCGATAGCGGCGAACTCGTCCTGCGCCGCGCGGTTGGCAAGCTCACCAATCTCGAGGCCGATCTGGCTGCCGATCCCGTGGTCGGCTCCCTCGGCCTCGGTCACACCCGCTGGGCCACCCATGGCAAGCCCTCCGTGGCCAACAGCCACCCGCATCTGTCCTGCGATGGCAAGATCGCCGTCGTGCACAACGGCATCATCGAGAACTACCAGGAGCTGCGCGCCGAGCTCGAGGCCGAGGGTCACGAGTTCAAGTCGCAGACCGACACCGAAGTCATGTCGCATCTCGTCGAGAAGTACTATGCGGGTGACCTGCGCGCCGCCGTCATCGAGGCCGTCCATCGCCTGCGCGGCGCCTTCGCCTTCGGCATCATCTGCGCCGACAGCCCCGGGCAGCTCGTCGCCGTCCGCCGCCGCAGCCCGCTCGTCGTCGGCATCGGCGAGGGCGAGAACTTCATCGCCTCCGACATGCCCGCCATCCGCTCCGAGACCGACCGCGTCTACGTCATTGACGACGACGAGGTCGCCCTCATCACCGCCGACAACATCGAGCTGACCACCCTCGACCTCCAGCCGATTGACAAGCCGGTCTACGAGATCCCCTGGCCCGCCGACGCCGCCGGCAAGGGCGGGCATGACCACTTCATGCACAAGGAGATCCACGAGCAGCCCAACGCCATCTACGCTTGTCTGGCGGGCCGCCTGACCTCCGCTGACGCCCCCGTCAAGCTCGAGGGCCTCAACCTGACCGCAGACGAGATCAAGCGCATTCGCAAGGTCGTCTTCACCGCCTGCGGCACCGCGTACCACTCCGGAGTGGTCGGGCGCTTCGTGATGGAGAAGCTGGCGAAGATCCCGTCCGAGGCCGACCTGGCCCCCGAGCTGCGCAGCCGCAGTCCCATCGTCCTGGACGATACCCTCGTCATCGCCGTGACGCAGTCGGGCGAGACGATGGACACGCTCCTGGCCCTGCGCGACATGCGTGAGAAGGGCGCCAAGGTCGTCTCCGTCGTCAACGTCGTGGACAGCACCATCGCCCGCGAGAGCGACGGCGTGGTCTACATCCAGGCCGGCCCCGAGATCGGCGTGGCTTCGACCAAGGCCTACACGCTGCAGATCCTCACCATCGAGCTGATCGCCCTGTACTTCGCCGAAGTGCGCGGCGCGGCCAGCGCCGAGGAACTGCGGGCCATGAAGGCTTCGCTCCTGGAGTGCCCCGAGCACGCCGAGGCCCTGCTGGCGCGCGAGGACAGCATCATCGCCATCGCCGAGAAGTACTACGACTCCCGCCGCAACCAGTGGGCCAAGCACGGCGTCAGCATCGAGAACGGCGACGCGAAGGCCGCGGAGAAGGGCTGGTGGTCCACGACCTTCCGGCGCGACGCCATGCGCCCCAATTCGCTCTACCTGGCCCGCGGCGTCAACCTGGCGTCGGCGCTGGAGGGCGCGCTGAAGCTCAAGGAGATCAGCTACATCCACGCCGAAGGCTACAGCGCCGGCGAGATGAAGCACGGCCCCATCGCGCTGGTCGAGCCGTCGCTGTTCACGGTGGCCATCGCGGTCGAGGGTGAGGTCAGGGACCAGATGGTCGCCAACATCATGGAGATCAAGGCCCGCAGCGGCCCGGTCATCGCCGTGGCGACCGATGGCGACACGGCCATCGAGAACACCGGCGTGGACAAGGGCGCCAGCCCGGACGACGTGGCGAGCCAGCCCAATGACATGATCTGGGTCCCGGCCTGCCCCGAGCTGGTCAGCCCGATCCTGGTGGCTATCCCGCTGCAACTGCTGGCCTACCACATCGCCAAGTTCCGTGGCGAGCACATTGACCAGCCGCGCAATCTGGCCAAGACGGTGACCGTCGAGTAACGGCGGGAATCGGGATTCGGGATTCGGGAACCGTAACGACAACGGCCCCGCCTCGTCTGAGGCGGGGCCGTCTTGCTGTGTGTACGAATGTAATCCTGTCCGCAGAGGCGAATGTCTCCCCATCATGCAGAGGGAAGGCACAGTTCACCGCAGGGGGCTCCGCCTCAGGCGCGGCCCCATTCTCCTGGCGCTACTCTTCGTCGCCGCCCTGGCTGACTACTGGCTCTACCCGCTCTGCGTGAGTCCTGACGTCCCCTCCCCCAACTACGGCGAGAACGCTCTCTGGCTGCGCTACACGTGGTACTTCGGTCAGAGGAGCGGCGCGGACTTGCACCGGCTGGCACACGACCTGCGGGTGCTGGAGATCCGGTACGCTTACTTCCATGTGCGGCTCGTCAACCGTGAGGGCAAGCTCGTCTATCGGTACCCGGACCCCGCCCGGCGGCTGGTGCGGACGCTGCATCGGCTCGCGCCCAAGGTGAAGGTGCTGGCGTGGGTGTATGCGGGGAATGTCCGGGCAGGAGGGTTGGTGGATCTGGATGATGCGGCGATGCGGAGCAACATGGTTGGCGAAGCGCTGTGGTTGACCCAGACCTGCGGTTTCGACGGCGTACAGTGGGACTACGAGACGTGCCGCGACGGCGACCCCGGCCTGCTGGAGCTGCTGCGCGAGACGCGGGCGGCGCTGGCCCCGCGGAAGCTGCTGGGCGTGGCCGCGGCGCCGTGGCTGCCGTGGCATAGGTGGGGTTGGGGTTGGAGCGAGGGCTATTTCGGTGAGGTCGCGCGCGAGTGTGACCAGATCGCGGTCATGTGCTACGACACGGGCATGCACTGGCCGCGCTGGTATGCGTGGCTCCTGGGGCAGGAGTGCCGGCGGGTGCCCGTCGCTGTGGTTGCCGCCAATCCGCATTGTCGCGTGCTGCTCGGGCTGCCGACCTATGGCCGTGGTGTGCCGGCCCACAACCCGCGGGCCGAGAACCTGCCTCTGGCACTGGTGGCTGTCCGCAACACCCTCGGTAGTCGCCCGCTCAGCCCCGCGCTCGCGGGTGTAGCCCTGTTCGCCGACTACACGACCGAGCCGGCGGAGTGGGACGCGTATGAGCGTCTCTGGCTGGCGCGGTGAGGCGGCAAGTGGCTCTCCCTCACGGCGCGGCAGGCGTCGTTCTGCACTGTCCAGGAGCGTGCTGGACACGCGGAATGCGGGGCGCTTGAGGGAGTGTGATCGTTGTGACGGACTCCGGTGGCGAGGTGTGGCGGGACGAACGGTTGGTGCGGCGGCATCTGGATGCGGTGCGCAGGGCCATCCCGCTGCAACTGCTGGCCTACCACATCGCCAGGTTCCGCGGCGAGCACATTGACCAGCCGCGCAATCTGGCGAAGACGGTGACCGTCGAGTAACGGCGGGAATCGGGATTCGGGAAGCGGGCTTCGTGATGACAACGGCCCCGCCTCGGTTGAGGCGGGGCCGTTTGTCTCCTCGGGGAACGACAGTCGTCCCGGCTCTCCAGGTCGTGCGTCAGTCCTCGGCGCGAGTATACAGTCGCGCGGACCCCAGACCGGACTCTCGGGACATCCATTTGGCGTGACCATCCACGAAGCCATAGTTCCCGCCGCCGTTGTGAGTCGTCGTGAAGCGAGTCAGGGCTGGGTAGTACGAGAGGAGCGGCGCCGTGTAGTAAGTGTCGGTCACTACATCACCCAGTAGGAACGTCTCGGCGGGCACCGGGAATTGGCTGAGCGCGAAGGGACCGGCCTGTCCTTGCCCGGTGCCGGTGCCCAGCATGAACCCGCAGCCGTCATTGTACCTGCCCGCGGCGGTACCGACGTTCCAGCCATAGCCAATCTGGCTGGTGGTCAGGCCGATGGTGGTAGCCCAGTTACTGATGGCCGTCTGCTGCACGGACGGGCAACGGAAGACCTGGGAGTTCTTCGCGTACGGGCAGATGAAGTCACACCAGACCAGCCCGGAGTCGTGGCCGCACTTGGGGAGGACCTCATCGTAGTCCTGTGCGTACTGCAGAGTCGCCAACACCAACTGCTTGACGTTGCTCAGACAGCTGCTCTGCCTCGCCTTCTCCCTGGCCTTGGCGAACACCGGGAACAGGATCGCCGCTAGAATCGCGATGATCGCGATCACCACCAACAGTTCAATAAGCGTGAAACCTCGGCTCACCGCCATCAGCCTCCCTGCGCCGTCCGGGCGCACCTGACTCGGTCCCCCAGAGGGACCGTGCGACTTTGTGCCTGCGTTCGTGCCGTGGCTGTGCCGCGACGGGCGTAAGTCTATGCCTCAGCCCCATGACTGTCGAGGTCTATGTTGTGTAGTGAGGTAACACATACGTGTCCCAGGAACGACAACGGCCCCGCCTCAGGAATGAGGCGGGGCCGCTTCGTTCTGCGGCTCGGGAGAGCCGCGCTCCAGGCTACGCGCCGGCAGGAGATCGCCTCGCGCAGGGCCAATTGTCTTCCACCACATCCCCCGGCCGGAGGGTCGCCATGGGCGAGCACAGGCAGTGTGACAACTGCAAGACCGAAGTGGACGCAGCCGCGACGTTCTGCCCCCGCTGCGGGCAGCGGTTCGCGCCCGCGGCCACACCACCACCGGCGCCACCCGTGCCACCGGCCGCGCCGCCACCTGCTCCCGTAGCGGCGGCGCCGCCCCCGCCGCCAGCCGCCCCTCCGGTGATGGCTGCCCCCGTGCCGCCCACGCCGGTTGTGCCCGCGACGGCCCCGCCCCGGCGCTCGAGCGCCTGGCCCGCCGTGGCCATCGGCTGCGCCGTGCTCCTGGTGATACTCGCGGTCGGCGGCTTTGCGCTCTACCGGGGCTACCAGAGCGGCCGGCAGGCGTGGGCCGAGGTGCAGCAAGAGCTCAAGGCCGCCCAGCCCAAGACCGACACTGGCGGCGAGGCCGCCAAGACCGAGGACACGACCACGGGGGAGCAGGAGACCAAGACGAGTGACGAGCCCGTCATCGAGGTCGGCGAGGGTGGCGGGACCAACCCGCCCACCGCCTACCCGGTCGAGGAGGTCCCCGCGCTGCAGGTGGAGGAGGGCAAGCCCTTCGGCCCCGTCAGCAACGGCGACCAGGCCGCCGGCCTGGTGCTGGCCAAGCCCGAGACGCAGGACTGGGTGCAGGCCATTGACGCGGCCCGGCAGGAGGGCAAGAAGCGGACGGCGATGGTCAGCGTGGAGCTGATCCCCGGCACCGGCAACTACCTGGTGCACCTGTTCGAGAACGTGCAAGATGAAGAGCCCGGCCACACTGCCACCTTCGGTTGGTTCAAGGTGAACAAGGAGACCGGAGAGGTGACGAACGAGACTGTGGGGGCGAACTGACCCCCCAAGCACGAGGTGAATCGCATGACTTGTGACGTGATGGGAACCGCGCTGCCCGCCGTGTGGGTGGCCCTGGCCATGGGGCTGTTGCTCTGGCTGGTCCCCGAGCAGACCGAGGCCGCCGAAGAGATCGTCTGGACCGACGCGCGCCAGCTCACCATCGAGGGCAAGGGCTGGACGGATACGGCCGCCTTCTACGACCGCCTGCCCGCGAAGGCCCAGGGCGTGGTGCGTCAACCCGTCTGGGACCTCAGCCGCGACAGCGCCGGCTATTCGGTGCACTTCCTCACCGACTCCCCCACGATCCGCGTGAAGTGGGACCTGCTCAAGCCGACGTTGGCCATGGACCACATGCCAGCCACCGGCGTGAGCGGTGTGGACCTGTACGCACGGCGGGAGGATGGGGGCTGGCGGTATGTCGGCACGGGCCGTGTCACCAAGCAACTGGGCAACGAGGCCACCTTCGCCAACCCCGGCGCCCGGGAGTTCGTGCTCAACCTGCCGCTGTACAACGGCGTGACCGCCGTGAGCGTCGGCGTCCCAGCCGGCAAGTCGCTCGCGCCGCTGTCGGCGCCGCGCGGCAAGCCCGTCGTCTTCTACGGCACCTCCATCACCCAGGGCGGGTGCGCCTCGCGCCCGGGCATGGCCTACAGCGCCATCGTCGGCCGCCAGCTCGACGTCCCCATCATCAACCTGGGTTTCTCCGGCAATGGGCAAGGTGAGCCGGAGATGGCCGACCTGCTCGCCGAACTCGACCCGGCCGTCTACGTCTTCGACGCGCTGTGGAACATGAGTCCGGACTTCGTCAGAGAGCGGACGGCGCCGTTCGTGCGCAAGTTGCGGGCGGCCCACCCCACCACGCCCATCCTCCTGGCCGAGGACTGCACCGTCCGCAACACCATCCCCACGGCCAAGGGCAAGATCCTGCGCGACATCTTCGCTGCGCTGCAGCAGGAGGGCGTCACCGGCCTGTACTTCGTCTCCGCCGAGGGCATGATGGGCCCGGACGACCAGGGCACCGTGGACGGCTGCCACCCGACCGACCTGGGGTTCATGTACCAGGCCGAGGTGTTCACCAAGGCCCTGCGGCCGATCCTGGGGAAGTAGTCGGTTCGTGAACCCCGATCCACCGGCATGATCGGCGGGTCGCGCGAAGACTAGCTGCGCCTGCCGAACGCGCGTCGCCAGTCCGATAGCACCTCGCGGTAGTGCTTGTCTGAGGAGTACCCGGAGCGCTGGAAGTCGTACTCCGCGCGCTCTGTCTGGTCAAGGAACCAGTTGGCAAACCCGTCGAGGTAGAAGTCCTCGGGCTCCTCCGGGAGCGCGAACACGCGGAGGTCGAGTATGGGCGACACGGTCTCGCGTACGCGACAATCCAGATCAGCGCACCAGTAGGCCAGCGCTGCATCCGCCCTGTACTGGCGGACGTGCGGTGCCATTGCTACCAGCTCGGTGAAGCAGTCGACAGCCCGGTCGAGGTGTCCCAGTTCCAGGTTGAGGCTGGCCAGATGGTGCCAGAAGTTGGCCTCATGGAACTGCTCGCAGTGGCTTTCCAGGACGCCAAGAGCCTCAGTCGGCTGATCCAGATTCCCCAGGGCCACGGCGTAATCCACCACAATGTCGGCTGTCACTTCCTCGCGCCGCACCAGCTCTCCTAGGACGTGTGCCGCGTCGGCGTACCGGCCCTCGTTGGCATAGGCGAAGGCGCGCAGCGCCCGGACCTGCATGCGGTCTCCTGCTAGCACAATGCGGCCTTCGTCAATGTCAGCGAAGACGCGCTCTACCTCTTCGGCAGGCTCCCCGCACAGGATCGAGAGCAGCACCACCCACGTGCGGGCCGCCGGGTCGGCCGGATCGAGCCGCATCGCCTCGCGGTAGAGCGCCAGGGCCTCCTGGTATGAGCCCTCCTGGCGGGCAACGTACCCCAGAGCTCCATACGTGTTCTCGTCCACGGAGGGGTGATTGAGTAGGGCCATCAGGGTTTCTCGCGCCTGGCGCAAGTCGCCGCATGAACTTTCGCAGACGGCCCTGACTACATAGGGATAGTAGATACTGGTTGCAGCCTGAGGGAATTCGTACTCGCACATGGCGACGAAGAACGCTGCGCGTGCTCGGGCCCGGAGGAAATCCCCGGCCTCATAGGCTGCGACAAACTCGTCCCGAACGTTCATGAGGCGGGTGAAGACCGCCCTGTCGTGTTCCGCGTGCCGAGCGCGCAGGCCCCTGATCTCGTCATCGAAGCGCAGCATGAAGGGCAGGCGGGGGTCTTCGTTGGGCCGCGGCACGTAGTCGACGCGCATGTCTCGGCAGAGCTCCTGGACCAGCGCGTCGAGTTCTTCGGGCGAGAGCAAGTCCGCCTCGCGGCGGCGGATCGTCGCGAGTTCCCGGTAGGGAGGCTCCCATTGCTCGTCCGGCGGGCAACCGGCCACGGCGACGGGAATGATCTGAAGCTGGTGCTCCGCCCGGCGGACCAGGGCGTGCTCGACCTCCAGTTTGGCATAGCGGGTGTTGAGGGCATTCGCCGAGACCATCGGCACAAAGTAGTCGCTCCGGTTGATCTGATTGCACAGGTAATCCGGCAAGGACGCTCCGCCCGGGATCTCCTGCGGCTCGTCGGCGTAGTTCCACACGTTCAGCGGTTGAGCCTGCAGCCGTGCGAGCAGGCGGCGCACTTCCTCCCGATCATCACTGGAGAAGCTGACGAACACGCGCGGCTCTGGGGCCGTCATGGCGCGAATCCTCCCGATCAGCCGCCTGGCCGCGGAGCCAACACTGGCGGCGGAATCAGCACTGTCGGCGTGGACACGTCCGGCTCCCACCCCACCCCGGCCACAGAACGGATGAAGCTTGCGAATTGCTCGGGCGATGACGCCTTCACATGCCTGAGGAAGGCGGCATAGCGCATGGTGTTCACCAACGCACGGTAGACGGTCGGGTTGATGCCTTCGAGTTGCTTGACCGTGTCTGAGACTGGACCGTTGAGTTGCGGCAGGGGAATGGGCGTGCGGTCGGCATCGAGGCCCCAGAAGTACCAGATGGGATCTCCTGTCAGGCTCAGGGCTTGGCCGTTGAGGTCGAACGTCACGGTCTGGCCGAAATCGCAAATGACATACGAATGATGCACCCACTCGCCCCCAGGCATCAGCCGGTCCTTTACCGCACTCCAGAACTTGTCGTAGCGCTCCGTGTTGGCCTGGACGTCGGGCTTCATCTCTCCGTCACCCAGGATGTACTCGCCGTCCAGCTTGGGCAGATCACAGCAGTCCCGGGTCAGAACCAGCTGACCGTCCCGGTACAACCTCAGGAGCAGGGCATCAGCCTGGAAGAGCCTCAGCCCCAGAAGAGTGTCCTCGAAGTCGGCATGGTAGTTGATGATTCTCTCGCGACGCTCTCTGCGAGCTTTCTCGTCACTCTCGTTCTGGAGGTGACCGAAGAGTGTCACGCAAGAGCCCTCATCTTTCGCCGCAAAGCGCGCGATGGGTACGAGTTGCCAGTCCGGGATCAGAGCTGTGACCGTGGTCACTGTCCCCTTGCCGTCCGCCAGGACGACCTGCAGCCTCTGACCATCGGGGCGGTTCGCGTCATAGCTGAGGCCTGCCACTTCCCGGCCATTGGCAGGCGTCGCGACTCCGTCAAAGGCAATGCCGCCAGTGCCCGCCAAGAGGTCCAATACCTCCTTGTCCACGATGCCCTGCTCAAAGCGGCGCAGGTTCGGAGAGAGATGCGGCCCACGAAGCGTGTGCGCAGGGGCGAAGGCAAGTGTCTGTCCCCCCAGTTGCAGTTTGGCCTGGCCCAAGGTTGGGAGTAGCGCCGCCAGGGCAAACAGCACGCCCAGGCATGGGCGTCGGAACACATGTCTCTGGCTGCCGGTGTGTCGGTCCATCCTGGTCCTCCCTCGTGGGGTCTGCCCCACCGTCTGGACGTGCCGGTCGCATGTGACTATCATGGGTTCACCATCCGCACACCCAGCACCTGCCAGTGTCTGGCAGGATGGTGTGACTACGCGAGACCAGGACCCGCGATGTCGGACCCAGCCGAACGGTTGACGCTCGCCTGACCCCGCACTGAGGTTCGCCGCAATGCAGGCTGAAGCACAACACCAAGCGGCTCTTGCCCCTCCTCACGCCCGTGGCGTCACGGGCCGCGCGGTCGCGCTGGGCCTGGTCAGCATCGTCGCGGTGATCCTGCTCATCCACTGGGCGGAGCTGATCCTCGGCAGCTCGCGCGGGCACAGCGCCATGGCCAACACCAGCATCCCGCTGGGGGCCTTTGCCTCGCTGATGCTGCTTGTCTCGGTCAACAGCCTGGTGGGCCGCTGCCGCCGCCGCTGGCAGCTCTCCTCGGGTGAACTGGTCGTCGTCTATGCCATGACCACCGTGGCCACGGTCCTGGCGTCCTCGGGGGCCATCCACTTCCTCGTGCCGGCCATGGCCGCCCCGCTGGGCTTCGCCTCCCCCGAAAACCGTTGGGAGACACTGTTCTTCCAGTACATCCCCCGCTGGATCGGCCCGGACGACCCCCGCCTGCTGCGGCACTTCTTCGAGGGCGGCGTCCCGGTGCCGGTGGGCCTGTGGTTCCGGCCGGTCACCATCTGGTCGGGCTTCGTCTTCACCTATGGTGCCTGCTGCCTGTCGCTGGTGCTGCTGCTGCGCCGGCAGTGGATCGAGAGCGAGCGCCTGACCTTCCCGACCGTCTATGTGCCCCTCAGCCTCACTGAGCCCGATGGCGCCTTCTGGCGCAGCAAGGCCGCCTGGGTCGGCATCGCCATCCCCTTCCTGATCGGCACGCTCAACACGCTGAACGTCAACTTCCCGTCCATCCCGAAGCTGGAGGTCCGCCGCATAGACCTGTCCTCGCACTTCGGGGACCCTCCCTGGAACGCCATCGGGGGGCTGGCGATTTCCTTCTACCCCTTCGTGGTCGGCCTGGCGTTCCTGCTGTCCACCGAGATGACGTTCTCGTGCTGGTTCTTCTACCTGATGACCAAGGTGCAGCGGATCGTGGGGGCGAGCTTCGGGGTGGCGCAGTGGGGCTCGGGGGGCCTGGCGCGCTTCCCGTTTGAGAACCACCAGGGCGCGGGGGCGTTCGTGGCGCTGGCGCTGCTGGCCCTGTGGATCGGGCGCAGGCCCCTGGCACAGACCTTCCGGGCCGCCTTCCACTCGGCGCTGGACCTGGGCCAGGGCGCGCCCCCGGAGCCGGGCAGCCGCCCCGATCGCGCCGCCCAATGGGCCGTCTGGGGCTTCCTGCTTAGCTTCGCGGCCCTGGTCGGTTTCTGCCGCGCGGCGGGGATGTCGCTCTGGACGCCTGTGGTGCTGCTGGCGCTGTCGCTGACCTACCTGGTCGCGGCCACCCGCATCCGCGCCGAGACGGGCAACGCGTGGCTCTTCGGCCCCGATGTGGACCCCCAGCGCCTGATGATCACCGCCGTGGGGGCGCGCCACATACTCCCCCGCGATCTGACCATCATGGCGTACCTGAACGCCATCTCCAGCTTCGACCTGCGTTGTGTCTCGATGCCCCACCAGCTCGATGCCTTCAAGCTGGCCGAGGTCCGCAAGCTGGAGCGGGGGCGGCTGACCGGGGCGCTCCTGCTGGGGCTGGCGGTGGGCATCCCGGTGGCCTTCTGGCTCGGGCTGGCCATCTGGCACAACATCGGGGCGCTGGCGAAGGGGGAGCCCTGGCGCACGATGATGGGCAAGCAGCCCTTCGACCGGCTACAGGGCTACCTCACCAACCCCCAGCCCGCCAACCTGATCGAGCTGGTGTTCGTGTCCGCCGGGCTGCTCTTCACCGGCTTCCTGTTCATCATGCGCACCCGGCTGCTGACCTGGCCCTTCCACCCGGTAGGCTACGCCATGGCCAACACCAACAGCATGGGCAGCCAGTGGTTCCCGTTCCTGCTGGCCTGGGCGGCGAAGACCGTGATTCTGCGCTACGGTGGCGCCAAGCTCTATCGCCGCGCCCAACCCTTCTTCCTCGGCCTCGTCGTCGGCGACTTCCTCAACGGCGCCCTCTACAGCCTCCTCGCCTGCTTCGTCAGCTCCATGAAGGTCTACCCGATCAACTGGTAGAACACAATCACAGTCGTGTCGTGGTATAATATGGCGTACTGTTCCCTCGGGAGCACACGGTCGTGGACCACCTTGAGAACTGCGTCGGCGGGGGCAGCCTATGCACTGTCAGTAGGAGGCGATGGCGATGAGGATCACCAGTCTGTCCCTGATCTTGGCCCTGGCTGCACTGCTTGCTCTGGGTCTGTTCGCTGGTTGCTCGGGCGTGGGTGACCGGACGCCCACCACAACTGCCCAGGCAACGCCGGCGGCCGCCCCGGCGGAAGCCGGCCCGGCCGCGCGTATCGTCGTGTTCAAAGCGGGCGCGGCCACTGCGACGGCGCGCCGCGACATGGTCCGTGCCGCCGGCGGCGAAGCCGGTGTAGACCTCGCCCTGATCCGCGGTCTGTCCGCCGGCCTCACCCCGGCGGCGGAGCGGGCTCTGGGCGCCAACCCCAACGTCCTGCGCATAGACCCAGACGTCATCGTGACGGCCTCGCCCGGGAAGCCCACCAAGCCCACCCCCACCCCCCAACCGCCCCAGGTGCAGCCCTGGGGCGTGGACCGGATTGACGCCGAGGTGGCGCGCGCCCAGGGCGTGACCGGCGCGGGCGTGAAGGTGGCGGTCCTGGACACCGGCATCCAGGCCGACCACCCCGACCTCGCAGCCAATGTCAAGGGGGGCGCCAACTTCGTCAGCACGCCGCCGTGGAAGCCGGCCAACGCCAGCAAGTGGGCCGACGATAACGGCCACGGCACCCATGTGGCCGGGATCATCGCGGCCGTGGACAACACCATCGGCGTCGTCGGTGTCGCTCCCCAGGCCAGCCTCTATGCCGTCAAGGCTCTGGACAAGAGCGGCTCGGGGTACCTGAGCTGGATCATTGCCGGGCTGCAGTGGTGCGGGGCCAACGGAATCCAGGTCGTGAATATGAGCCTGGGCACGGCCAGCGATGTCCAATCGTTCCATGATGCGTGTGACCAGGCGCACGCTCTGGGCATCAAGCTCGTGGCCGCGGCCGGCAATGAGAACGCGGCTGTCAGCTACCCGGCGGCCTACGCCTCCGTCATCGCCGTAGCGGCTGTGGACCGCACGGACACCCGCGCCTGGTTCAGCAACTTCGGCCCCCAGATCGCCGTGGCAGCCCCGGGCGTGGACGTGTTCTCCACCTACCTGGGCAGCGCCTATCAGACCCTCAGCGGCACCAGCATGGCGGCGCCTCACGCCACGGGGACGCTGGCCCTGAAGCCTGACGTCAGCCTGACCAACACCGCCGATGACCTGCTGCCGGCGGGGTTCGATGTCTACACCGGCTACGGCCTGGTGGACGCCGAAAAGGCGGCGCTGGGCACGCAGACAGGCAACAACCTGCCCTAGCCGTCGGGTGAGGCGTTCTGCGGGCAGCGCATAGTCGCGACAGTGCGCCGGCCGCTGAGCACCATCTCTGCGAGCCACAGGGCCCCGCCCGAACCCCGGGCGGGGCCCGTCGCATTCGTGGGGGCGCGTCCCCTCCCCGAGGCCTGCCGATGATCCCTCACCATACCGTCCCCATACCCGCCTGCCCTTGCCGTGCCATGTCGCGGGCAGGTAGACAAATCCGCCCCGCGAAAACGCACTATAATACTGAGTCCTGTGAAGGAAGCGCGGGTTGTGACCCATTCGGACCACGAACTGTTGCAGTGCCTGGCGCACGGGGACATGGCGGCGCTGGGGGACCTGTACGACCGGCACGCGCGCCGCGTGTACCACGTGCTGCTGGCTCGGGGCCTGGAGGTAGGCGAGGCTGATGAGGTCTTGCCCGAGGTGTTCCTGGCGCTGGCCGAGCGGGGCCGCAAGCTCCGCCAGGTGCAGAGCGCCCTGGCCTACCTCCTCGGCATCGCCCGGCACCTGGCACACCGGGTCCGCAAGGCCCGCACGAAGGGCGCCACGGCCAGTCTTGCCGGCCATGATGATCGCGGGGAGCCTGCACGGCCAGCGGGGCTGGCCGTGGCACCCACAGCTACCATAGCACCCGGACCAGAGGGCAGCCTGGCAGTCGTGCAGTTGCTGCGGCAACTGCCTCCCCAGCAGGCCGAGGTGGTGGCCCTGAAGGTGTGGCACGGCTTCACCTTCGAGGAGATCGGCCAGGCCCTAGCGGTCTCGCCCAACACCGCCGCCAGCCGCTACCGTTACGGGATTGAGAAGCTGAAGGGGATGTGGGAGGAGGAGTAGATGAGCGACCTTGAGATGCGGATGGCGAGAACGTCCCTGCCCGAGCCGCCCGAGCCGCTGCGCCCGCGCCTGCTGGCCCGCGCGCGGCGCGAGCACCGTTGGCGGACGGTCCAGCGTGTCTGGCGCTGGGCGCTGGTGACGGCGGCGGCGCTGCTACTGACGCTCAACCTGCAGTTTGGCCGCGCCCAGGAGGCGCGCCTGGCCTCCCTGGTGCAGCCGCCGTCCATCGAGCGCCCCCTGGACACGAAGGTCCTCGCGCAGCGCCTGGAACACCGTCAACGCCTGCTGATCGCCTGGTGCAGTGGGGACTTCCCCAGCGAACTGAGAGAGGAGATGCTCTGATGCGACACAACCGTGTGCTGAGCAGTCTCACGATCCTGGGTCTGGTGGCGGGGACGGTCTTCGTAGTCGGGGCGGCCTTCTGGACCGTCAGCAACATGCGCTACGGCCGGATGCTGGAGCGCGAGCTGGCGGCGCTGAAGACCGAGGGCTACCCGCTGACCGTCGCCGAGGCCAAGCCGGCTCCCGTGCCGGAGGCTGACAACGCGGCCTGTCTCTACCTGCCGCTCTTCCAGGTCAGCTTCGACCCCAAACAGGGCTCGCCAGGCAATAGTCCGGACAGCGGCCTGCGCCGCTTCAAGGTGGATCGTGCAGACCTGCCGGGCGTGCTGGCCCAGCGCGCGATCGTCGAGAGCCCCGACGCCCGGCGGGCCCTGGCCACGCTCAGGCAGGCCTCCGCCATGCCCTTCTGTGTCTTCCCGGTCCGCTGGGACGACGGGTTCAGCTCCCTGTTCCCCCACATGGCGCAGTTCCGCCAGGGCGCGCGGCTGGTGTGCGCCCAGGCTATGCTCAAGGCCCATGACGGCAAACTGCCGGAGGCGCTGGACTGGCTGGCGGTGTCGTACCGCATGGCCGACCAGGCCGCCGCGGAGCCGACGCTGATCGCCCAGCTTGTGGCCATCGCCATGCGGGCCATCAGTGACAAGGCCGCACATGAGATCATCGCCCCGGCCACGCTCACGCCGGCGCAGGCGCGGGGGCTCTACGACCAGCTTGCCCGGGCCCAGATCGCCGCAACCTACGAGGCTGGCATGCGGATGGAGCTGGCCCAGGGCCTGACCTTCATCGAGGGGCTGCGCCAGCGCCGGCAGGACCTGCGGCCACTGCTCGGTGACCTGGGCAACCCGTACCCCGGCCTGAACGCCGTCCTCTATTCCGGCCTGGCGTCGCCGCTACTCAAGCTCGAGGAGACGAACTACGCCCGCGCGATGCGGCAGGCGATCGCCCGCTCGCGTCAGCCATACCGAGAGACGGCCGGTGCCCCGGACATCATGGCCGGACACAACGGCCCGGGGTACATGCTGGCTCATATCCTGCTCCCGGTCTATGCGAGGGTCAACGCGAAGCGCGACCAGTCCCTTGCCGCCACGCGCCTGCTGCAGATCGTGCTCGCGCTCAAGGCCCAGAAGCAGTCGCTGGGCAGCTATCCCCCCGTCCTGACCGGCCTGGTCTGGCAGTCACCGCTCGAGGACCCTTTCAGCGGCAAGCCCTTCGTCTACCGACCCCGTGGCAACGGCTTCCTGCTCTACAGCATCGGCCCGAACCTCAAGGACGACGGCGGCAAGGGCCCCTCCCAGCCGAGCAAGATCCTCGAGGAGGGCGACATGGTGTGGGTGTGCCAGCGCTAGGGCGCCCTGCCGCTGGAGCGCGGCTCTACAGAGCCGCAGACGCCTCTGTCCGCTCGCCTCCCTAGAAGGAGCCCGCGTCGCGTCGGCGAAGTCACCAGCGTTCCCCAGCACCCGCGCTGCCCGATGGCAGCGCCCGGAGGGTACGCTCATGCGCCGCGGATACGCCCCCCTCGCACTCGGGCTCAGTCTCCTCATCGTCTCACTCGCGTGGCCCGCGGGAGACACGCTCTTCCGCGCCTCCTTCGAGAAGGGCTTCGACGCCGACGAGGCCGGCGGGAAGGCGGCGCCTCTGGCGAACGCCAAGACCGCCCTGGTCCCCGACCGTTTCGGCCAGTCGCTGGTGCTCAGTCCTGGCGGCGGCACGCTCAGCTACGCTGCTGCCGGCAATGTTGACCTGCAGCAGGGCTCCGTCATCCTGTGGGTGCAGCCCCGTGACCTGGCGAGCGCGAGGAACCCGGTCTTCTTGCTCTCGGCCTCGCAGGGCGATGCTTCCCTCGCACTGCTGTGGGAAGGCAAGCAGCGGACGCTGCGCTTCGTGACCGGGCGGCAGGGCCGCACTGCCGAGGTCGTCAAGCCGGCCTACGACTGGACGGAGCCAACGTGGCACTACCTCGTCGCGACCTGGTCCCCCGCGGGCCCCGCGCTCTATGTGGACGGGCAGGCCGCCGCCGCCTCGCGACCGGCCGCCGGGAAGACCCGGGGCGATCAACTCACCCTCGGCGGCGACTTCGGCGGGACAGCCTCCCTCAGCTTCCGCTCCCTCTCCATCCTGAAGACGCCCCTCACTGCCGACCAGGTGCAGGAGAAGTACCGGGTCGCGATGTCGGGGCAGGTCCAGCACGAGCGCCCGCTGCTGACGGTCGGCCAGTGCGCCAAGCCGCCCACGGTTGACGGCAAGGTGGAAGACGCCGAGTGGGCGGCCGGCGGCGGCACGGCGGGCTTCGTCGAGATCGCCAGCGGCCAACTCACCGCCGCCCAGACCCGCGTTCTGGTGACCTACGACGAGACGAACGTGTACGTCGCCTTCATCTGCCCGACCCGGCAGAAGCCTTTTGCCAACAAGACCGCGCGGGACGCCGGCTCGCCCTGGGACGAGGACTGCGTCGAGGCGTGGCTGCAGCCGGAGGTCGGCTTCACCGGCAAGTACTTCCACGTGATCGTGAACGCCGCCGGTAGCCTGTATGATCTCGAGGACCAGAGCGCGGCGTGGAACGGCACGAGTGCCTGGGCCGCCAGCCAGGACGACTCGGGCTGGAGCGCCGAGTTCGCCGTGCCCCATGCCGCCCTGGGCACCATGGCGCCGACGCCGGGCACGAAGTGGCAGGCCAACTTCTGCCGCAGCTTCGGCGGCAGCGGCGCCACCAACCGCCACACCGCCTGGGCATTCACCAATGGCAGCGGCTATGGCGTCTGGCAGTGGTTCGGCGCTGTGCAGTTCGCCCCGTCAGGGCCGGTGGCGCGCGTCACCGGCTGGACGGCGGCGGGGACGGACGCGAGCGCCCAGGTGCAGCTCGCCAACCCGGGCCCACAGCCCGTGCCGGTCTCGGCGGATCTCATCATGTATCGCGCCGGCATGGGCGAGGACACCCGTGAGGTGGCCGTTGGGCCGTGGACGCTGGCCCCCGGCGAGGTCCGTACCGAGACCATCGCCACGAAGGCGAGCTTCGCCGCCGACCAGGTGAAGCTGCAGGTCCGCAGCGGGGAGAAGCCACTGCTGGTGCAGACGGTCCGGGCGGGGGCGAAGGAGGCTGTCGGCGCCACGGCCCCGGCGGTGAGCGCCGGGCCGTCCGGCAGCCGGCCCCTCCAGGCGCCGAAGCTGACCCAGGAGATGCTCGCCGCTGTGGTCGCCGGGCGCAAGCTGTGGGAGCACAACCGGATCGGGATCACCAACGCCGTGCCGCCGCCGTGGACGCCGATGACGCTGACCGGCAAGACGGTGGGCTGCTGGGGACGCCGGTACGACTACGCCGCCAGCCTCTTCCCCCGACAAGTCACCGCGCAGTCGGCTGAGCTGCTTGCCGGGCCGGTGGCGCTCGTGGCGAAGATCGGTGGCAAGGAGATCGTCCTGCAAAAGGCCGACCAGCAGAGCGCGACCGCCGCGCCAAACGAAGTCAACTTCGACGCCCGAACCGCCGCGGGCAACCTCACCGCCCGCGTGCAGTCTCACCTGGAGTTCGACGGGTGCATCAAGCTGACACTCACCCTCGCCAGCAAGGGCCAGCCCGTTCGCTTCGACAACCTCGAGTTGCGTCTCCCCGTCAAGCCCGAGCGCGCGCTGTACTACCACTGGTTCGAGGCCACGCGCGACCCGCGCCTGACCAATGCCGGGGCCCTGCCCGAGGCGGGCCTGAAGACCCACTTCAAGCCCCTCTTGTGGCTGGGCGATGACGACCGCGGTCTGTGTTGGTTCGCCGAGTCGCCGCGCGGCTGGCAGATCAATGACGCGGAGTCGGTGTTGACCGTGCGGCGCGACCAGGGCCGAACCGTGGCCTGCATCCGCATGGTGGACCGCCCGTGGCAGCTCGACGGCCAGTGGCAGACGGTGTTCGGCCTCATGGCCACGCCCTCGCGGCCGACGCCACCCGGTTGTCGCAACTGGCTCATCCCCCTCAATCAGACGAACCCCTGGGGTACATGGGCTCCGGGCTTCAACAACCTCAGCGGCACCGACGACCCCGGTACGCTCATGCCCAAGGACCCGGCGGCCATGAAGCGCTGGGTGGAGGACGTGCAGAAGCACGGGGAGAGCGCGCCGTACTACCCGGGTCAGGAGCTCTGTCGGGCCATCCCCTATAGCCAGGTCGTCTTCTGGAGCGGCAAGTACCGCGACGGGATGCCCGCGCCGGAGATCAAGGTCTTCGGACCCGAGTGGTCCAACATCACCCGCCCGCCTGGCCCCCGCCAGGAGCCGGATGAGCAGATTCCGCTCAAGGAGTACTACTGGGTCTGCCCCAACTCCAGCTTCTCGCAGTACTACATCTACAAGCTCAACCAGCTCCTGGACCAAGTGCCGCTGGATGGTATCTACATTGACGGGTCGTGGTGGTTCTGCTCCAACAAGCAGCACGGCTGCGGCTATGCGGACGATCAGGGCGTCTGGCAGAAGCAGTACAACATCTGGGCCTTCCGCGAGCTGTTCAAGCGCATGTACTGCCTGTTCTACGCCCGGCGCCAAAGCCCGGTGCTTCACTTCCACACCTCCTGTTGGCTGGCGCTGCCCTGCCTGTCGTTCTGCCACATGATGCTCGACGGCGAGCAATACCACGACGCGGCGCAGAAGGTCGAAGACCACTTCATGGACATCGTGCCGCTGGACAAGTGGCGCGCGGAGCACAGCACGCACTTCGGCCCGGCCCCGTTCATCCTGCCCGACATCCCCGGCCAGTGGGCCCAGGCGCAGGCGCCGACGCGCGAGCTGCTGATGCTCACCAACCTGCACGATGTCGGCATCTTCCCCGGCAGCTTCAACACCCGGCTGATGATGCGCAACTACCAGGCCCGCCGCCTGTTCGGCGTGGCCGACTGCCAGTTCAGGGGCTACTGGAAGACCGACTGGGCGGCGTGCGCCACGCCCGACGGCCATGTCAGCGTCTACCGCAAGCCCGATGGGGCCCGGTGCCTGCTGGTGGTGGGCAACTCGGCCAAGCAGGACAACACTCTCACGGTGAAGCCCAACCTGGCGGCGCTGAAGCTGCGGGGGCCGGTTACGGCGGGGGTGGACCTGGAGACGGGGGAGAAGCTCGCACTGACCGGGGGCGTGCTGACCGTGCCGGTCAAGGCGCGGGACTTCCGGCTGATCGCTCTGCCGGCCTATGCGCCCCCGCCGATCACCGCCGGCGACCTGCGCGCGACCGCCCTGACGACGCTGAAGAACCCCGGCTTCGAGGAGGACATGTCCGGCTGGATGACCTCCACCCTCGAGGGCAATGGCGGCAGCATCACGCTCGATGCGCAGGTCAAGTACGCCGGGAAGGCGTCGTGTCATCTATACAAGGCGGAGGGGCCGGGCGGGGTGCATCTGGAGACGCGGGATGTGCTCGCGGTCACGCCGGGGCAGAAGTACCGGGTCAACTGCCAACTGAAGATCGTGAACTCAACCGGCGCGCAGGCCTACTGGATGATCAGCGCGACCGACAACGAGGGCACCTCGGTGCTGAGCAACAACCTGTTTGCGGGCTTCGTGAAGACCAACCAGGACTTCACGCCGCTGCCCTACGAGTTCGTAGTGCCGCCGGGTGCGGTCGCCATCCGCCTGCACTTCCTGGTCGCCTTCCCCGGCTCCATGGACGCCTGGGTGGATGACTTCCGCTTCGAGGAGGTCCGCTAGCGACGGCGCCGGTCAGTTAGCCCCGCTCGATGCGGTACCCGAGCACGAGGATGGCCTTGAGGGTCTCCATGGCCGCGCTGCGGTCGTACTGCTTCTCTGAGTCGGGCAGGTCCGCGTAAGGCACGAGGCACGGGTGCAGCTTGCGGGCGTCGTCGCGTTGTGGGCCGTACTGCCACCCGTCGGCCATGCGCTGGGCGGCCCAGATGTCGTGGGCGTTCTCGGCCAGGTACTCGGTGAGGGCCACCAGCTCCTCGGGCAGGGCCACGGCTGAGGTATCCAACGGCTTGGGTTGGTAGGGCATTGCCTGCTCCAGTTCAGTCATGCGGTACGCCGACAGTGACAGGTTACCCCGGATAGCGCTGCGGAGCAACTCATTCCGCCCCCTCCTCGCTATCGCTACCTGGCTCGGGCCGGAACCGGACGGCCCTATAGCCGGCCACCTTGAGGATGTCCGGGATGGCCCGGATGATGCGGTAGTCCTTCTCACGCTCGCTGAAGGGTAGCTGGGCCCAGTCGACCATCAGGGGATGCCGCTTGTGCTCGTTGTCCCGCTCGGGGGCATAGGTCCAGCCGCTGGCCAGGCGTTCGCGGTGCCAGCCGAGGTGCTCGGCGCGGGCCAGGCGGACCAGGTGCTTCTCGATGGCCTTGCGCAGGGTCTCCTGCCACTTGTCGCTTTCTCCGGGAGCCAGGGGCTCGACGGCAAAGTCAATGAGTCCCAGGTGGCCCGGTATCCGCACTGCAGCGGCCAGGCTGGACTTCCTGTGGTCCTCGCCGAGATCCTCGTACGCCTTGCGACTCGCCTCCAGTTCCGCGTCCGGACCGCTCACCTGCCGCAGCCATCTGTCCTTCATCTGCTGCGGGAGGTAGCCCCAGTTGATCAGGCCGGCCAGGTCCTCTCGGGCGGGATGGCCGCGGAAGGCCTCGCGCGCGGTGAGTAGCTTCATGAACTCGTCGGCGACGGTCTCACAGTCGAGCATGAACTCCGGGGGCAGGGCGGAGCGGTGCAGACGATCCCGCTCGCGGCTCAGGTCCGCGCCGCTTGCCTGGTGGCCGCTCGGCGACTCCAGGGGCCAGGCGGACTGATGCAGGTGCGCCTGTCTGCAGCCGCTGCACAGCACCCGCACGATCTTCTCGAAGGAGCGCGCACCGTTCCGGTACTCGGACACCTGGAGCAGGGCGTCCAGCAGGCCGGGGTCCATCTCCAGGCGGTCGTCATCGCCCAGCTTGAGCAGGCTGCGCAGCAGTAGCGCGCGGCGGATGGGCCAGGTGAGGTCGTCGGGGCAGGCCGGGTCGCGCCGCCCGTTCGGCCCCAGCACGTTCAGGAAACCGTGTAGCCGCGAGACGAAGTCCGGCCCCTTGGCCAGCGTGAACGCCCGGTAGCGCGTGGCAGCCTCTTCGTACTCCTTCTCCTTGGCCTGCTGCTGCGGCTGTTCGAGCGCCGCCAGCTCCTCCGCTGTCGGCTTCCTCGGCTTCCGCAAGGCAAAGTCCACAAGCCTGTGGCAGGTGCCTCCGGCGAAGACGAAGATGCACTTGCCGATGGGGTGGATGACCTGCCCCTCCTGGAACGTGCCATCCTGCATGGGCGCCAGCAGGTACTGCAGCCACCTGTTCTGCCCGGTGTCGAACTCATCCCAGAAAGCGACTGGCGTGATTCCCCGCAGGACTTCGTCACGCACGCGGTGGAAGGCCCCCACGAGTTCGGCGGGGTCGCTGAACTGCGACAGGTTGAACTGCAGCAACGGCACTTCCTTGCCCAGAATGGACTTCGCCAGGGCCTCTACCGCGAACGACTTCCCTGCCCCCGGGGGGCCAAAGACGCCGAGGCACAACGGCCGCTTCTGGACGCCGCCGTGCTCGTATTCGCGGATCAGAATGTCCAGCGCGCGCAGGCTCTCGATCTCATTGCGGTCCACTGAGAACAGGGGGCCCAGGCGCAGGGCCGGCACCTCCGAGACGGCCTCCGGGCCGTAGATAGCGACCAGGTGCCCGAGGCCGGCCAGCGGTGCACAACCGGCGGAGCCGGGCCCCGACGGGGCGCCGGTGGCAGAAGCCGCAGTGCCGGACGGCTCCTCGAGGCTGGTCAGGATGGTCCACGGACGCTCTGTCGGCTGCGCGGGGACACGCACGATCTTGGGGGCGCTGTGTGTCCGGGCCAGCACCTGCCCCAACTCATACGTCGGGACGCCCGGGTGAGGGTCGGACACCCGGCCATGGCCCAGCACCAGCAGCTCACGTCGGGCCTTCAGGCCGGCGGCGATGCCCTCCGGCATGGCCCGCAGCAGCGTCTCCGGGTTCGTGAAGGGGCTCTTGCCCCTCGTCTCCTTGACCAGCCCGAGGTGGTGGCGCATCAGGTGATGGGCGATGCCGACGGTGAAGCACGTTTGGAAGCCGTAGGCCGTGCCGTCCACGGCGCGGGCGTAGTCCGCCTCCATCTCCTCGGGGGTGAAGACCAGGACGGCGTCGCTGATCTCGCGGCGTCCCTCGGCGCCGTCGCGGCACGTTACCCACAGGGCCCCGGCGGACCCGTAGGTCACCACAGTGTGCGCCGCGGTCCGCAGCTCATCCCCGACCTCTGAGGCCTGCAGGCCGCGCAGCGTATGCTCGGTGCACCGCTCCCATGACAGGCGCCCGCCAATCTGGACATCCTCGCGCCGCAGGTCGCTCGCCGAGACGACCACGATCAGCCGGTTCGCCACCGGCCGCAGCGCCGGCCACAGATCGCCCCGGCACAGGGGGTAGCTCATCTTCAGCAGGTAGAAGCCCTTGCCCCTGGGGCGAAGGTCGGGCCACGGCACGCGTCTTCTCGGGGCGTGTCGGAAGAGCACTGCACCGTCGTCAATGATGGTGAGCACGGGCGGTCGGGGGCGCGGGTCGGCATGTGGAGTCGCGCGGCGAGTGAAAGTGAAGTCCTGGCGTTCGCGGTCCGTGGGGCCGTAGCCGAAATCCGGCTGTACGCGCCAGACGCGCTCTTCCTTGCCTTTCCCCGCCGGCCGCGCGACCCATACGCCATAGGAGCGCAAGTGTGAGGGGAGCTTCGCCTCCAGCCCCCGTGTTACCAGGTCCAGCTCCGCGGCATAGGCGGGCTCGGGTCGTGGCACGGCAAGCGCCTTAGGCTTGGGCAGAGCCTTCTCGCCATGGTCACGACGCCCGCGGTTCCTCTCCTGCCATTCCTCGATGCCCCGCTTCCAGGCGAGCCCCTCCGCGTCCGCCGCCGCGCTCAGCAGGCGGTGTGTCAGTGCGGCGCCCCCCAGTTCCTGCGTGTAGACGGTGCCGGGCTCGGCGAAGGACGTGGCGGCGGTCTTCACTCCCCCATAGAAGTGACAGTCGAGAACGATGTCCCCGGTCACAACAACACGCTCGGTCTTCTTGAGCACGGGTTCCACCCTCCCACTTCTCAATGCACAGCAGCAAACAGCCCCATATGCGTGTTCGCTTCGCCGGAGCCATACCCTAATCCTCCTCGCCATGCTCGTGCAGGCGTCCGGCCTGCTACGGCGAAGTCACGGAGGCGCATCGTGCACAGCAGGGCCCCGCTGCGAAGCGCTACCGCTCGACCAGGGATGGGAACGGCCATGAGACACGCCGTGCTGATGATGCTGTGGCTGGCAGGCGTCGCGACACTGGCAACGGCCGCTCCGGCGCCGCAGGTACTCGAGGTCGGCGCCGCGACCCTGAAGGTCCTCGACCCGCCCTGGCGCGCCGGCTCGGTGAGCTTCCAGGTGGACGGTGGGACGCCCGTGGTCAGCGCTGTGGACGTCTTCGCCGCGTCCGCTGACTGGAAGCAACACCTCTTCGACTTCCGCGGGGCTGAGGTCACAACCACCGACACCTTCGCCGGACGACGGGTCGTCATGCGCCGGCAGGGCGACTTCGGCAACGCCGAGCAGGAGGCCGTGCTCGGACCGAACCAGCTCGACCTCCGCTGGTCCCTCGACTTCCGGACGCTCGCGGGCAACCTGGAGATCAATGTCTTCCTGCCGGAAG
Source organism: bacterium (assembly GCA_021372615.1). Lineage (NCBI taxonomy): Bacteria > bacterium. The sequence continues at coordinate 58,319 of JAJFUB010000055.1, forward strand.
CCACGCTGGGCGTGTCGCCATGCGAGGTGACGCTGCAGGACGGCACGACCCGCGCGGACCAACTGTGGGTGGAGCAGCGCGCGCCGCTGGCCAACTTGCGGCAGCTTGTCGTCCAGACGCCCCGGCGCCGGATCGTCATGGACTTCGGCGCCCAGGGCGGCTGGCAGTTCCAGGACCTCCGCCGCAGCCAGGACAACCGCAGCCTGTACCGCCTCGTGCTGCCTACCTACGGCTTCAAGAGCCCCTGCCACCTGGAAGCACGGTTGCGGATCACGGTCAACCCGCCGGCAGCTGAGTTCAGCCCCGTGCCGCTGGCTGACGCGGCGAACATGGGCCTGCTGGACGAGCGCGAGGGCGATGGGCGGGGCGGCTGGACCGACCAGGGCGACAACGACCTGCGGGCCCTGCCCACCGGCCTGCAGTTCCTGCGCGGCATCCCCTTCAAGGTCGGCCCGGCCACGGGCCCGTCGGTCCTCATGCTGCGCGGCGGCGACCGCAACACCTTCCCCGTCGAGGCCACGGTGCCGATGGGGCGGCCCGCGGCGGCGCTCTTCTTCCTGCATGGCTGCGCGTGGGCCGCGCCCGGCAAGACCGCCTTCAGGGCCACGGTGCGCTACGAGGACAACACCACCACCGACATTCCGGTGCGGGTAGGGCAGGAGGCGCTCGACTGGTGGGGCGTGCGCGACCTGGGGGAGAACGCGCGCGTGGCCTGGCGCGGCGCCAGCAATCGGGCGCCCGTGGGCCTGATGCTCCTGCGCTGGCTCAACCCCCATCCGGACAAGCCGATCCGCGACCTGACTTTCCGCGCCGGCGACGGCCCGGTTGCCGGGATTGTCGCCGTGACGGCCGCCTCAGGCCCCGTGGCGATCAGCGGCGGGACGACGGGCGGGGCCAAGCTACCGCCGCTGCGCGTCGCCGCCGCCGGCCTGACCGGCCTGGACCGCTGCTTCCGTGGCACCCACCTCGACCCCGAGTGGGCGGCCGCGGATCTCAAGCAAGCGGCCGACCTGTCCGGCTATGACCTGCTCTTCGTGACCGAGGACCTACCCTCGGCGGTGGCGGCGAAGGTGGCCGAGCGCGTGCGGGGGGGCGGGCGGTTGCTCGTGTTCGGGCCGCCCCCGCAGGGCCTGGCGGACCTGCTGCCGGTGACGATGGCCGCCCCGCCGGTGCTGCGGGCCATTGCTCCGTACTGGCGCTGGGCCGAGGGCGAGCCCCGGGCCTTCTTCCTACAGCCGGCGGACGCCAACTCGCCGCTGTTCAATGGCCTGGACATGGCCCAGATGGCCCCGACGGGGGCTCTGTACGAGGCCACGGCGCGGCCGGGGGCCACTGTCGAGGCCACATGGCGCAGCACCGATGGACAGAGTTTCCCGGCCATCGTCCGGCAGAGCGTCGGCCAGGGCGTGGTCACGGTCCTCAACTTCCCCCGCCTCTACCCCGCCTCGGGCGGCACGGACTACGGGCGCATGTTCACCGGCCTGAACCGCTACTGGGACCCGTTCCTGCTCAAGCTGGCCTACCACGCGGCCGGTCAGGACGACGTGCCGCGGCGCCTGGGCGAGTTGTTCGCCGCCAAGGCCCAGCGCGAGCGCCTGATGGGCCCATGGGCCGATCTGCAGATGCACCTGGAAGACGCGCGGGCCCTGGCCGACGTCGTCGCCACCCCGGCAGCGGAGGCGCAGTACCAGGAGGCAACGGCCCTTGCGGCACGAGCAGATCAGGCGCTGGACGAGGGAGACGAGCTGATTGGGGGGCTGACGGGCGCGGAAGCCCGCCTCGCCTACGAGAAGGCGGAGGCCGCGCTGCGGCAGGCGGGGCAGGGCCTGGACGGCCTGACGGCTTCGCTGCGCCGTGAGGCGCTCGCTCGGCCCGGCGTCAAGACGATCCAGCCCGTCGCCGGGCCACCGCTGCTAGTGGGCTCCACGCACGTCAACGGTGGCCTGGTCTATCCCTCCGGTCCCAGCCGCCAGTGGTACTACGACCAGACGCTGCGTCGCATGAGGGGCGAGCTGGACTGGAACGTCTTCGACATCGTGGTGGGGGGCTACGCGGCGGGGGAGGTGCGGCCGGACGGGAAGGACCCGCGACCCGGGGCCCTCGACGACATCGCCCGCGCCGCCCGCGACAGCGGCATGGCCATGATCCTGTGCACGGTGGGCGGGGCCTTCGACACGCGCGGCAAGGAGACGCCGTACAGCGCCCCGGCCCTGGCCGCCCGGGCGCGGGACTTGCGCCGGCTCGCCGCGCACTTCGACCCCCTGTCCGGGTTCTACGGCTTCGAGCCCAACAACGAGCCCGGCCTGGGCGTGAAGCCCGACACCATGTTCGGCTACAACGACCAGACCCTCGGCGACTTCCGCGCCTGGCTGCAGCAGCGCCATGGCGACCTGGCGAAGCTCAACGCGACGCTGCAGACCACCTACGCCGGCCTCGCCGACATCACGCCCCCCCGTCCCGAGGAGATGGCGCAGATCGGGATGGACGACCCCCGGCGGGCGCTATGGGCCGAGTGGATCGAGTTCCGTTTCCAGCTCATGGAGGGCCTGCACCGCAGTGACTGGGAGGCCCTGCGGTCGGTCAGCCGCAAGCCCATCTTCGACCGGACGGCCGGGGACGGGCTGAACTGGTGCGGCGTGCCGGCCAGCGGTGCGCTGGACGCTGCGCGCCAGGATCGGCGCGCCCGCTGGCACGACGCCCTCGGCACCCATGTCATCTCGCCCTTCCTGCTCGACTACCAGGTGGGCATGAGCCGCGGCAAGCGCCTGGTGCAGAGCGAGTACTACTGGAGCACCTACGGCGGCGGCTCCGACGGCCTGCGCTACCGCTTCGGCGGCAACTTCATGCACCCGATCCTCCAGAACGAGGCGCGCAACTTCGCGGCTGTTTCGCGCAACCTGTGGAAGGCCGTCTCGCGGGGCAACGACCTCTTCACCGTGTACTTCGCCAACCCCGTGAACACCTACAGCTTCGACGAGGGCTACTGGGGCCCACACACGGCGTACTGGGCCGACCATTCGTTCAAGGCCATGGCCTATGCCATGAAGGTCGTCCCCCGTGAGATCAGCCGTTTCCGGGGCGAGATCGTCGGCGCGCGCCACATGCCCCAGGTCGGGCTGGTGGAGCCCCTGGCGAGCATCGTCCACACCATCGGCACGCCGATCGCCGCCGACATCCGCGACCCGCAGTACGAAGCCGAGAACCTGCACAAGCTGCTCCTGGGCCGCCATGTGCAGACAGAGATCGTGGGTGAATGGCGCCTGCTCGAGGGCCCGCCCCCGGCCGCTCCGCCCGGACAGTCCGTGTCGGCCATGCCGCTGGACCTGCCGCCGGTGCTGGTGGCGCCGTATGGCGTCTTCCTGAACCGGGAGACGCAGGACCGCCTCGCCACATGGGTCAGCCAGGGCGGCACACTGCTCGCGACGGGGCCGGTGGGGCTGTACGACGAGTACGGCCGCTCCTGCGGGAAGCTGCTGCAGGCCGCCTTCCCCGGCCTGACCGTGCAGCGTGGTGATGGCCCCGCCGTGGCCCTCGCCGGCGGTGGGGCCACGGTGCGGCGGCGCTGGACGTTCGGCGGAGTGGCGTCGGACCGGGCCTACGCCGACGGCCAGGGAGCGGTGCTGCGCGGGAGGCTGGGGAAGGGCGAGATCATCGTCACCGGCTTCTCTCACCTGGATGGGCCGGACGTGGTGGCCGATCTCCTCGGGCAGGCCGTCGCCCGCCATGCCCCGCCGCTGGCCGACGCCGACAACCCGTCCGTCCAGCTCTACCTGTGTCGGCGGGAGGGGACGTATCTGCTCTACGTGGTCAATGAGGATCATGCGCAGGGGCAGCGGACCCGGCTGACGCTCAGGCGCCCGCTGATCGTCGCCGACCTGCGCTCTCGCCTGGGTTTGGGGACGCGGACGGAGCTGACCCTCAACCTGCGCCCGGGCGAGGGGCGGGTGCTGCGGCTGACGCCTCCGAGCTAGCGTGGCGGTCAGGCGAATCGGTAGGGCAGGCGGCCTCGCCTGCCCGGCGCGGGCGAGGCCGCCCGCGCAACTGTGGTCTGCGGAGTCGCCTGCGGTACGCAGCCCCACTGTGCGCCGTCTCGCTACTGACAGTACTTCCGGACCACCGCGGCGATGTCGGCGTTGTTGATGACGTCCCGGCTGCTGCACACCTGGAGGTGGCGGCAGCCGTTCTCGATCATCGTGCGCAGCTCCATCTCTACGCGCGCGGCGTCCTTGACCGGGAAGTCCCCCGGCCGGTCATAGTACCCGATCATGCCCACCCCTTCCTGGCGGGCGTGGTACCTGCGCGCCTCTCCCGCGATGGTCCGGCTGTAGGCCGCGATCTTCTCCTGGGGCCACAGCGTGTACCAGGCCGCGGTCTGACCGCAGTAGTCCACATCCAGCCGGTTGCCGTACAGCGGCTCGGGGGCGAAGACCGGCCAGATGTGGATGGCGGTCTTCAGGTCGGGCCGGCGTGACCGCGCGCAGTCGGCCAGGCCATTGATGTAGTCCACCAGCGTGTCGCGGAAGCAGGCCACCGTCGCCTCCTCCGGCTTCATGTCGGGGTGGGCCTGCACGTACTGCGCCAGTAGCTGCTGGCACCGGTCGCACTGGCAGCCGTGGTAGTTCTGGTAGCCGAACCCATCGAAGGCCAGGCCCGCGAGGCCCGGCACCGCGGCGATCGCGGCGATCTGGGACTTGAACAGCTCCTGGCACTCCTGGTCGGTGAAGCAGATGATCCGGTTGCACAGCACCTCGTGGGTCAGCAGCGGCTCGCCGCCGAACTGGTAGGGGATCAGGAACCTGTTCCGCCCGGCCGAGATGAAGCGCAGGGCGGCCTCCTCGTCTGCGCTCATGACCTGCCACGGCACGGGGCGGTCGGGGGTACGCTTGCTCCACAGGGACGCCACGCCACCCATGGGTGCGATACACGAGAAGATGCCGATCCCGTACCTGGCCCCGGCCTCGACGTCCTGTCGCAGCACCGCCGGGTCGGTGGTCCAGGTGATGAGGCTGCGGAAGCCCACGTGATGGGCCGCGGCCATGAAGGTGTCCAGATGCTTCTCATCAATGCCCCAGCCGGTCAGAAAGGCCGGCTGACGGTCGGCGGCCAGAACGCCAGACGCCGTCAGCAACGACAAGGCGGCCACACAGCACAGGAGTTGACACTTCATCCCGATCCTCCACAACCATCGCGTAGGCGGGTTCGTCCCCGAACCCGCAGAACCTGCCCAGGCAACAGCATACCACCGGCCCACACCAGGGGGAAGGGGAGACACCAGTCTGCAGGGCAGGGCGACGTCTGTAGGGCGGGGGCTTGTACCCCGCCCCTCCGTTCCGTATTTGCCATGCGGGGCGGGGTACAAGCCCCCGCCGTACACCCCAGGCCTTCGCTCCGCAGGCTGACTACGCGTTGACGGCAGTGCGCCCACACGCTACCATCAGCTCGTGGCGCCCGGATGGCGCCACACCCATCTGGAGGTTCGCGCATGCTCAAAGGCATCTCCCCCCTCATCAGCCCCGAGCTACTGGCCGTGCTCTCGCGCATGGGCCACGGTGACGAGATCGTGCTGGCCGATGCACACTTCCCCGGCGAGACGGTGGGCCGGCGCGTGCTGCGCGCCGATGGCCTGAAGATCGCCGACCTGCTCGACGCCATCTTGCCGCTGTTCGAGCTGGACGCGTACGTGGACGACCCCGTGGCGATGATGGCCCCGGTGCCGGGCGACACGCTGGACCCGACGGTCGAGGCAGCCTACCGTGCGGCCGTTGACCGCCACGCCCCGCGGACCCCGCCGATCGCCCGCGTCGAGCGCTTCGCGTTCTACGAGCGGGCCAGAGAGGCGTTCGCCGTGGTGGTGACCGGCGAGACCGCCAAGTACGGCAACATCATTCTGAAGAAGGGCGTCACCCCGCTCTGATCGCGCCCGCAGAGGCGTGAGCAGGCGGCTCCTGCTGAGGCGGCGAACTCAGAGTCGTTGCTGCACACCACCCGCCCTGAGGTGACACATGAGATTGTGGCCGCTCGCGCTCATCATGCTGACAATGGGGACAGCCATGGCTGAGGACACGCTGGACAACCGCACCCGCGAGGGCATCGAATGGGCCATTTTCCGGTGGGAGCAGACGAACGACACGAAGCTCCCGCGCGTGTTGCTCATCGGCGACTCCATCACCAACGGCTACACGCCCCAGGTCCGCACGCTGCTGAAGGACAGGGCCCACGTGGACATGCTGGCCACGAGCAAGAGCGTCTGCGACCCGGCGTTCCTGCTCGAGGTGACGCTGGCCACCGACGGCTACAATCATGCCGTGATCCACTTCAACAACGGGCTGCACGGCGGGCACTTGACCGACGCGCAGTACGAGTCGGGGCTGCGGCGGCTGGTGGACAAGCTCCGCGCCCTGGCCCCGCAGGCCAAGCTGGTGTGGGGCAACTGCACAACCTCGGTGACGCTCCCGGACAAGCAGCTGAACCCGACCGCCAACGCCACCGTCATCCGGCGCAATGAGATCGCGGCGCGCGTGATGACCGATCTCGGCATTCCGATTGACGACCTGTATGCGGCGATCGTGGACCACTGCGACTGGCACTCGGACTCGCTGCACTTCAACGCCGAGGGCTACGCCGCCCTCGCCCAGTCTGTCGTCACAGCCATCCAGCCGTCCCTGCCCACGAATCGCTAGTCCCGACTCCCGAATCCCGGATCCCAATGCCTAGCGCCCAATCCCCCACCCCCACCCACGATGTCTGTGCCCTCGGCTGCGTCTGCTGGGACTACGTCGGGATTGTCGGGGAGTATCCCGATCTCGACGAGAAGGCCCTGCTGACCGAACTGGTGCAGATGGGCGGGGGGCTGTCGGGTACGGCCATGTCGGCGGTGGCGGCGCTGGGCGGCCGGGCCAAGATCTTCGGCCGGATGGGCGATGATGACTTCGGCCGCCACATCCTGGCCGCCTTCGAGCGCGAGGGCGTGGACGCCTCCGATCTGGAGGTCCTCCCCGGGATCACCTCCCAGTTTGCCTTCTGCGTCGCGCACGCGAGCACCGGACGGCGCACGATCTTCTGGAAGCCCGGGACGTACCGGCGGATGGTCGAGGGGGAGGTGGACCTGGCGGCGCTGACGGACTGCCGGGCCCTGCTGGTGGACCACCACCACCTGCGCGCGGCGACCGAGGCGGCGCGGTACGCGCGCGGCCGCGGACTGCCGGTGGTCGGTGACATCGAGCGCCTGCAGCCGGGGGCCGAGGACTTTCTGGCCGCAGTGACCCATCCGATCGTCCCGCGCGGGTTCGTGCGCGAGCTGACCGGCGAGCATGACCTGCGCGCCGGCGTGCGCCGCCTGCAGGACCAGGGCGTGGAGTTGGTGATCGTCACGCAAGGGGAAGAGGGTGTGACGGCGTTTGCCGGTGCGGAGGAGCTGCACCAGCCCGCGTTCGCCGTGACGCCGGTGGTGGACACCACGGGGGCCGGTGATGTCTTCCACGGCGCTTTCACCTACGGGCTGGCGCTGGGCTACGAGCTGGCGGAGAACCTCCGGTTCGCCAGTGCCGCGGCCGCGCTATCGTGTCGGGCCCTGGGCGGCCGCGGGGCCCTGCCGACGAGGGCCGAGGTGCAGGCGCTGCTAGACGTGTAGCGGCGCGATCAGCCGCGCCGCTACAGCAGCAGGCTCCGCAGCAACATTCCGTCCACCCGCGCGCCCAGCACGTCCCCGGCCTGCAGCATCGTGCGGTCCAGCGTCCCGCATTCCTCCCCGATCGCCGCGAGTTGCAGGACCTCAGGCGGGAACCCGACGGCGGCGAAGCTCGGAGTGAGGGTGTCAATCTCCCGGGCGCGCAGGGCCTGGGCCGCCGCGACCATGGCCTCGTGGGCTTCGGTCGGGAGGATCTCGGCCGCGGTCTGCAGCGCCTGCACGATCGGCACGCCACTGCTCAGCATCGTGCCGAACATCAGGCAGAAGTACTGCTGGGTGACGAGCGGCTCGGCGGCAGCAACGGCGGCCTCGTAGCGCTCTTCGTGAGCCCGGCCCATCGCGCGCGCCGCAGCCTGCTGGATGAACCGGTCCCGGCGCAGCATGAGCTGCTTCTCGTAGAGGTCCGCCGCCCGCGCCATCGTCTCGTCCAGCACCCCGCCGACTTCCCCCGCGCGCATTAGCCCGATCACGTTGATGCTGAACACGTCCGGGTGGGCCCGCATGGCGTGCGACAGCGTACTGCCCTCCTCGATCTGACGCATCACGTCCAGATGCGCGTCGCGCAGGTCGGGGTGCACGATCTGTGGCGTCAGGACATCCATGCTGCGGATCAGGCTGACGCCCGCGTTGATGAGATGGCTGAAGACGCGCAGGTAGGCGACCAGGTCGGCCAGGGGTAGGTTCGTGTCGTTCATGTCACCGTTCCTCGGGGTCGTAGAATGACGGCCGCACCAGCTCGCGCAGGCGCTGTCGGGCCCGGTGCACCCGCACGCGCACCCCGACTTCCGACTCCCCCAGGGCCGCGGCGATCTCGCGGTAGGTGCAGTCCCCCAGCACGTGCATGAGCAGGGCCAGGCGGCTGGGCTCGGGCAGAGCCTCCAGGGCGCGGCAGAGCTGCCGCCATGTCTCGCGCTGGGCCGTGAGCGTGTAGGCGTCGTTCGTGGCGGCACCGGCCACGTCATCCTCCAGTTCGCCGAAGTCCCGCTCCACCTGTCGCCAGTACTGCCGGCAGCGGTTCAGCGCAATGCGCCGCAGCCAGGCGGTGAGGGCGGACGGGTCGTGCAACCCCGGCAGGCCGCGCACCACGTCGGTGAGGGCCTCCTGGGTGAGGTCTTCGGCAACCTCGGGGCGGCGGATGCGGTCGAGGATGAGGGCGTAGACGAACGGGCGAACGCGGTGCAGGAGGTCGTCGAGAGCGCCCGCCTCACCGTGAGCGCGGCGCGCCAGGTCCGACCAGGAGGTGTCCGTCTGCGTGGCGAGGCTCATTTGGGGACTAGGATGCACCCACGCGAGGGTTGTTACGGGGCGTCAGCGCCGATCTTGCAGGATGCGCTTGAACAGGCCATACGCCTCGCGCCGCGCCGCAATCGGGTAGCCGTGGCCCTCGGGGCTCTCGAAGACGCTGAACTTGTCGCGGCAGCCCAGCAGATCGTACAGCCGCCCCACCTCGATCATGTCGTCGGCCACCGCCCCGCTGTGGGGGAAGACCTCATCGTGCAGGGCCCAGGTGTAGTGGAAGGCCCGGGGGGCGATCAGGCCGATGATCTCGACCCACTCACACACCGGCGGCTCGCCGGGCGCCAGGAAGCCCTGCCACGGTTCCGCTCCGCCCACCCCGAAGGGCGCATACGCGCACGCCGCGGCGCTGGCCTTGATGCGGTGATCGAAAGCCGCCAGCAGGATGGCGTTGGCGCCGCCGTGCCCTTGACCGATGGCCGCGAGGCGGTCGGAGTCCACGGCATCGAGGTGGCACAGGAAGTCCAGTCCGCGCTGGTGATCCCACAGGGCCCTACCGGCGGGCGCCCGGCGCTCGTGTGGCGATAGCACCACGAAGCGCCGCTTGACCAGCTCCCTGGCCATCGTGGCCGTCGTGCTGGCCCCGTCATACGGGCAGCACAGGACGGCGGGCTGGCGATGGGCGGCCGGCTTGGGCAGCAGCAGCGTCGCGGTGCAGGTCTCGTGGATCTCCACCCCGTACCGCACCTGCTGCTCCAGGAAGTCGCCCTGGTCTTCCTGGGCCAGCAACTGTGGGTCGAGCGGGGGGATGGTCCGCGGCGCGTCCTGCAGCAATGCCTCGACCCGCCGGAGGATGTCCTGGCGCTTGGCAGGCCACTGGCGGCTGGTGGCGATGAGCGTGTCTCCCTCCTCCCGACGGAGGGTGAGCAGGGGCGGAGGGGGAGATGGTTGGTTGGTCATGAGAGGACTCTGATGGGCAGGAGCGAAGTCTGATTGCCTTCCTGAACAACCCCATCTTAAGGGATGATCCGCATGGCTGACAAGCTGCGCTGTCTGATGATCGGCGCCGGGGGCATGGCCGGCGGCTATGTCCGCAACTTCTTCCCGCAGTTCGCCGACCGCATGGAAGTCGTCGGCCTGGTGGACGTCAAGCCTGAGCCGCTGCAGCTCTCCGGCGACTTCCTCGGCCTTCCCGAGAGCCGCCGGTTCGCCGACATGGCCACGGCCTTCGACGCCGTCACCGCCGACTTCTGTTGCATCGTGATCCCCCCGGCCTATCACAAGGACGCTGTCCTCCTGGCCGCAGAGCGCAAGATGGCGATCCTGAGCGAGAAGCCCATCGCTGACACCTGGGAGGACTGCACGGCCATCGTCCGCGCCGTCCGCAGCAGCGGCGTGCCGATGCAGGTGGTACAGAACTACCGCTACAACGCCACGATGCTGACCGTCAGGCAGGTCCTGTCCGAGCAGCGCCTGGGCCGCTGCAACTACCTCATGGGCCGCTTCGCCGCCGACTACCGGGTGCGCGGGGCCTGGGGCGCGTTCCGCCACGAGATTCCCCACAGCCTGCTCGTCGAGGGCAGTGTGCACCATTTCGACATGCTGCGCAACCTCTCCGGCGCCGACTGTGTGCAGATCGCCGGGTGGGACTGGAACCCGCGGTGGAGCAGCTTCGACGGCGAGTCCAGCGGCCACTTTGTGGGCCGGATGAGCAACGGCGTTGTCGTCAACTACGAGGGCAACTGCAACGAGGCGGGGGTGCAGAACACCTGGCACAAGGAGATGTACCGTGCCGAGTGCGAGGGCGGCGCTGTCACGGTGGACAGTGACCTGGTGGTGCGGACGTGGGAGAAGCTGCCAACCGGCCTGCGAATGGAAGAGGTCCCGCTGCTACGCCCGCAGTACGAGGGCCACTGTGCCATCATTGACCAGTTCCTCACATGGCAGGAGGGCGGTCCGGCGCCGGTCACGGTCCTGGATGACAACATCAAGAGCGCCGCGATGCTCTTCGGCGCCCTGCGCGCCAGCGAGGGCAACTGCGTGGGGGATGTCGCGGCGATGGTGGCGGAGGCCACGGGATAGAAGCTGTGGCCGCCGCTCCGACGGGGGGCGCAACTGCGAAGCGCAGGCTGTGTGTGGGAGCGGTCACCGACGGGCTGTGTGTGGGAGCGGTCACCGACCGCGACTGGAGTGCACTGCGGTCGCGGTCGGTGACCGCTCCCACATGGGTCTGACCGCTCCCACATGGACTCTGCGGGGCGTCTAGAACTCGATCTTCTTCCACCGCCCGGCCTTGAAGATCGCGCCGGTCACGACGGCCTGCGCAAGCATCGAGGCTACCATGCCGATCCACACCCCGGCCGGGCCGATCCCCATCTTCAGGGCCAGCAGCCAGCCCAGCCCCGGTCCGATCACCAGCGTCCCGATCAGCGTGGCCCACAGGGGGCTGAGGGTGTCGCCCGCCCCCCGCAGGCCGCCGGAGAAGGCCATGGAGATCGTCGCGAAGGGCAGCGATCCCGCGATGTAGATCAGCGCCCAGTGGCCCCAGAACAGCGCGCGTGGGTCGTCGGTGAAGAAGCCCACCAGTGGGCGTGCGAACACGATGCACAGCAGGCCCAGGCCGATCGAGGTCAGCGACGAGATGTTGACCACCGACCAGCAACTGCGCTCGGCACGCTGCGGGTTGCGCGCCCCCATGTTCTGACCCACGGCTGTCATGGCCGCGGTCATCATGGACAGCCCCACGAAGATCCCCAGCGAACTCCACTGCCCGGCCGTCACATGCCCGGCCACGGCGAACTCCCCGCCCCGCGTGCGGTTGAGGATGCCGATCAGCACGGCGTAGCCCAGGTTGCGCACCAGGCCCTGCACCGAGGACGGCGTGCCGATGTAGAACATCTTGCCCCAGATGGTCCAGTCAATGCGCCACGGGCCGCGCCACGGCACCGTTACGGCGAACCGCCCGCTGCCGAGCAGCCACAGCATGACGGCCGCGGCCAGGCTCCGGGTGATGACCACCGCCCAACCCGCCCCGGCCACGCCCATGGCCGGGAAGGGCCCGATCCCGAAGATCATGCAGTACTCCAGGCCGATGTGGGCGACGTTGATCCACACCAGCATCAGCAGCGGAGTCAACGAATCCCCCGCCCCCTGCAGCGCCGAGGCCAGCAGGAAGTTCAGCATCATCCCCACCGAGCCCCAGAACATGGCGTGAGTGTAGATGACGCCCTGGTCGAGCACCTCGCCGGTCGCGCCCAGCCACACCAGCAGCGTCCGCGACACCAGCAGCCCGATGGGGATCATGGGGAGGCCGGCCACGAACGACAGGATGATGGACTGGCGCGTCACTTCGGTGACGCGCCCGGGCTGCCGCGCCCCGGTGTACCGGGCCACCAGCACCTGCGTGCCCGTAGCCACCGCGAACACGACGAACTGCACGGTGAAGATGATGCTCATGGACTGGCCGACGGCGGCGATGGCGGACGGGCCGAGGCTGCCGACCATCTTGATGTCCGCCACGCCCATGATCCAGTTGAGCACCGCGCCGCTGACAATGGGCCACGAGAGCGCCACGATGCCGCGCAGCAGGTGTCCCTGGGTCAGGTCCACCCGGCCCCTGGGGGGTGTCTCGCCGGTGACGGGAGTCGAGACCGGGGGGCGCATGGACTCCTCCCCCTCGGTGACAATGTCGCCATCGGGGCGAAGGTCTATGCCGTTCTCGGCTACAGCAGGTTCGGGCTGCTCAGGGGAATCCGGGGCAGGGGCTTGCTTCATGGAGACGTCCTCTAGACTACAGTCACATGCACGGTCCGGCGGCGCGGGCCGTCCAACTCCACCAGCATGACACGCTGCCACGTCCCCAGCACGAGCTTCCCCGACTGGATGGGCAGACACACCGCGTTGCCGATGAGAGTGGCCGCCAGATGGGCGTCGGCGTTGCTGTCAATGCGGTCATGCCGCCACGCGCCCTGGCTCAGCTTGTCCATCAGGGCCAGCGTATCCTGCACCAGCCCCGACTCATTCTCGTTCACATACACCGCACAGGTGCAGTGCGGCACGGAGATACACGCGAGGCCGTCGCCGGCGGCGGCGATGGCGGCGGCGACCTGTGACGTGATGTCCACGATCTGGCGGCGGCTACCCGTGCTGAGGGTCAGTTGGTGGGTGGGCATGGTGAGCTCTCTCTTCGCGTCGGGCGGTCTTGGCAGCGCGGATGGCGGCGGGCCGTCTCGGCGGCACGAATGGCGGCGGGCCTGGCCGTTGCCGTCAGCGTCCGCAGGACGCCTGGCGACCCGCAGGGCCGCCCCACAGTAGGGGGCTTCAGCCCCCGGACCGCGGCCCCCATTCCCCTTCCCCGCATGGCGTTCCGTCCGCAGGACGGTCGGCCGGAGGCCCCGTCATAGGTCGGCCTCGCCGCCGAGCGTCCTGCGGACGCGACGGCAACGCCGAACGGCGTCCTCACCCCTGCCCCTCTCCCTCGGCCTTCGGCCTCCGGAGAGGGGAACGGCAACGGCCCCGCCCCCCACCACTTGCCACTTGCCACTTGCCGTTCAGTCCCCGCTCCGCCGCACCGCCTCGAGCCTGAGCTGCAGCCCCACGCTGCCGTTGAACTCGTTGAGGCCCGGCGTGTGGGCGAGGTCCACGGACATGCCTCGCCTGATCCAACGCGCCTCGTCGCCCAGGCCGAAGCCGATGGCCTCGAAGGCCATGCGCCCGGCGCCCACCGTCAGCTTCAGGTGGTTGTTGTCGCGCCCGACCTGCCGCACACTCAGCACTTCCAGCGCCGGCGAATACAGCAGCGGCGCCGGGTTGGACTGCCCGCATGGCTCCAGCGCCACCAGCGCCTGCGCCAGCTCGGGGGTGATCTCCGACGGCTCCACCGCCGCATCCAGCTCCAGGCGGGGCAGCAGGTCCGCCGGAGAGAGACACGCCGCGGCCAGCTCGCACAGGCGCTGCCGCACCGCCGGGATGCAGTCGCGGTGAAGGGTCAGGCCGCCGGCCAGCTCGTGCCCACCGGCACGTTCGAGGAGGTCGCCGCACGCGGCAAAGGCGTGGGCGAGGTGGAAGCCGGGGAGGCTGCGGCCTGAGCCCCGGCAGAAGTCGTCGCCCTCGACGATGATGACCGCCGGCCGGCTGAACTCCTCGAGGATCTTGGAGGCGACGATGCCGACCACGCCCGGGTGCCAGCCGTCATGCGACAGCACCAGCACCGGGCAGTCATCCTCTTCCAGCAGGCGCTCGGCCTGTATCCGCGCCTCCTGGTACGTCCGCTCCTGCTCCCGCTGGCGCTGGCGGTTGAGCGCCTCCAGGTTCAGCGCCAGCTTCAGGGCCTCGCTCTCGTCGTCGCTGAGCAGCAACTCCAGCGCCTCGGTGGCGTCGCCCATGCGGCCGACGGCGTTGAGGCGCGGGGCGAGACGGTACGCGATGTCGGTGGCGTTGAGCGCCCCGTTGGTGTCGCAGATGTCCAGCAGCGCGCGCAGGCCCGCCTTCTTCGTGCCCGGCAGCAGCTTCAGCCCGGCCGCGCAGAAAGCCCGGTTCTCATCCACCAGCGGCGCCACATCGGCAATGGTGCCAATGCACACCAGGTCCAGGAACGCGCGCGCGACCGATTGCTCGGGGATATCCAGCCGCTGGGACAGGGCGCAGATGAACTTGTACGCAATGCCGACCGCCGTGAGTTCGCTGAAGGGGTATTCGGAGTCATCCCGCTTGGGGTTGACCACCAGCGTGCCGGGCGGCAGCGTCTCGCCGGGCTGGTGGTGGTCCAGCACGATGACCTCAATGCCCTCCTGCCGCGCCTCGGCGATCATCTCGTGGTCGCTGACGCCGCAGTCTACCGAGATGAGCAGGCCGAGGCCCTTTTTCCCGGCCATCTTCACGGCCCGGCGCGACAGGCCGTAGTGGTCGTGCTGCCGATGCGGGATGAAGTAGTGCACGTCGAGCCCGAGCTTGGACAGGGCGCGCACCAGCAGCGCCGCGCTGGTCACGCCATCGGCGTCATAGTCGCCGTGAACGAGTATCTCGTCGCCGGCGTCCCGCGCCTGCAGGAGGCGCTCGACAGCCGGCGCCATGTCGGGTAGTCTGAACGGGTCATGCAGCCCGCCGGGGGGCGGGTTGAGAAACTGCTGTGCCGCGTCGGCGTCGCTGATCTCACGGTTGCGCAGCACAGCCGCGACCAGGGGCAGCAACCCCAGCGCATGTGCGAGGGCCTGCTCAAACGCGGGATCACGGTCCCGCACCTGCCAGAGGGTACGTCGTGCTCGGGGGGCGATGGGGGAACACTCCTTCGGCGGACCATCAGGTCCGCAAGTCAGTATAGCCGTCGCCTCGGTAGGCGTCAACGCGAGGGCCTCTGGAGCGCGGCTCTCCAGAGCCGCAAGCCTCATCGCAGACCGATGCGGCCCTGGAGGGCTGCGCGCCAACAGCACGCCCGGGAACAACCGATCCCCCATCTGCCTCTAAGGCGCGTAGGGGGCAGACGAAGATAGTACACTGAGGAGAGTCTCGCATGAAGCGCACCTGTCTCGCTGCTTTGCTCGTAACCTGGTCCCTGACGGCCCTGGGGCTGGCCGGCGCGTGGGCCGCCGATCCCGTTGCCTTGCCGCCGGGGGTACGCCCCTGTTGTCGCGATCTGGCCAAGCGTCTGAACGTCCCGGAGGGCGACATCAAGCTCGTCCGCGCGGATGAGACGACGTTCCCGGACGCGTCCCTGGGCCTGCCGCGCCCTGGTGAGATGTACGCGCAGGTCCTCACCCCCGGTCGGATCGTCATCCTGGCCCACGGCAACTTCAAGCACCTGTATACCGCCACGAACCGCACCTTCCGCTACGGCGGCCCGACGAGGGCGCGCACGGCCTCGGCGCTCTACCTTGAGCCCATTGCGGACGAGCCGAACCTGAACGGCGACCTGGTACAGGTGTCGGCGGCCGGCACGAACCCGACGGTGCTGATACACGGCGTCAGCGACTTCCACCCGCAGCTTGACGGCTCGATCATCGCCATTCGCCGCACCTCGCGCTCGGGCCATGACCTGCTCTACCTGGCTCCCGGCTCCACGGGCCAGCCCATCCGGCTGGCCTCCGCCTTTGACTTCGGCGACGCGGCCGTGGACCAGACCGGCAAGCGCTGGGTGGCTTACAGCCGGCCGATGGTCGGCATGCCCTGGCAGGTCCGCTGGGGCACGATCGCCCCGGCCCCGGCCACGGTGGACCCCGAGGACTTCCTGGGCGGCGGCAAGAACGCCATCGCGCTGCCGGATGACGGCCAGCCCGGGCGTATCTACTGGCACATGGACAACCCGGCCATCGGCCTGCCGCGCGGCGGCATCGGGCCGATGTACTACGAGCTGCTCCTCGGCAACGAGAAGCCCGAATGGCGCAAGATGTCGCACTTCTTCCCCCCTGCCAATGAGGAGTTCATGCTCAGCAAGAGCGAATCGCTCGTCGTGGAGACCAAGGACGAGGGGGGCAAGCCGGTGACGCACATCAGCAGCGTCTGGTTCACCGGCGACGAGAAGCAGCTCGCCACGATCCCGGACTTCACGGTCCTGGAGCAGTCCCTCGTGGGCGGCGCGCAGGTGTTCCTGTTCGGCAAGCGCGGTGACCACGGCATCGCCTTCACGGTCTCCTTCCACACGGGCCAGGTCCTGACCACGGTGGAGCAGACCGACAGCCCCGTCCGCGGCTTCCTCGCCCCGCCGCGGGGCTGGGTCTGGTCCCAGCTCAAGGAAGGCGAGTAGCCTCTGGACCTCCGGTCCAGTACTGCGGGCGGCCTCGCCCGCGCGCGGCGGGGTAGGGCAGGCGAGGCCACCTGCCCTACGAGGGTGGGCGCGCCCGACGACGCACAGCCTTCAGCAGGACCCGCGCCTCCGGCGGCGAAGCCTTCGGGCAACCTCGTCCGCCGGAGGCGCCATGCCACTCAAGCTCCTCGCCCCTGTTGCTCTGCTCCTCCTGACCGCCGGCCTGGCGGCCGCGCAGGATGTGGTCTTGCGCAGCTTCCAGCCCCGCCAGCCCCTTTGCCGGGCCGGCCGCCCCTGCCTCCTCCTCGCCCGGGTCGCCAACAACGGGGCGGCTGCGACCGATCTGCAGGCCACGCTGCTGCTGCCGGAGGGGGTGAGGCTCACCGAGGGCCAGGCCGCCGTGGCAGCGCATCTGCAGCCGGATGAGGAGCGCGACCTGGCGTGGGAGGTCATCGCCGCCGCGCCGGGTGCGGCCGAGATACGCCTCCAGCTTGCCGGCGCCGTGACCGCCACTGCGCCCCTGACGATCCGCTTCCTCCCGGCCCTGCCGGTCCGTAAGCTCCCTTACATCCCCGAGCCGCAGCCTGCCGCCACCCAGTTCCTCATCGGCGCCCACCACTGCCCGCTGTGGGAAGCCGACAAGCCGCGCATGTGGGACCAGGTTGTGAGCAAGCACCCCGAGCGCACCCCGGCCCTGGGCTTCTACGACCAGGCCAACCCCGAGGTCTCCGACTGGGAGACCAAGTGGGCTGTCGAGCACGCGGTTTCGTTCTTCGTCTACTGCTGGTACCGCTCCAGCCAGGGCGGGCCGGTCACGACCCGCTTCTCCAGCGCCATCGAGCAGGCGCTCTTCCATGCGCGCTTCGAGAAGCACCTCAAGTGGACCATCATGTGGGAGAACCAGAGCCGCGGCACCGCCGGTGTGGCCGATGAGCGCGACCTGATGGAGAACCTGCTGCCCTACTGGATCAGCAACTACTTCCGGCGCGACAGCTACCTGAAGGTGGACGGCAAGCCCGTGCTGTTCATCTACCGCCCCGAGTTCCTCGTCCAGGACCTCGGTGGCGTTGAGCAGGTGCGGTCCGCCTGCGACAAGATGCGGCAGGCCTGCCGCGAGGCCGGCTTTTCCGGCCTGACGCTCCTGGGCGAGTACCGTGGTCTGGACCCCAAGCACCTCGAGCTGATGAAGCAACTCGGCCTCGACTACACCTTCGCGTACTGCTGGCCTGTCCCGAACAGCCCCACCCCGCAGCAAGCCATCGCCGCGCAGATGAACTACCTCCGCCGCACGCAGGAGCTGAACATTCTGCCGCAGGTCGCCACCGTGTCACAGGCCTGGAGCGGCTGGCGGGACGAGGGCAGCATCTGGAAGATCCCGCCTGAGGAGTTCGAGGGCCTCCTCCGCCAGGCGAAGGACTTCATCGCCACGCTCCCCGCCGACCAACTGGGCAGCCGCATGTTGCTGCTGGACAATTGGAACGAATGGGGCGAGGGGCACTACCTCGCGCCCTACCGCGAGTACGGCTTCGGCTACCTGGACGCCGTGCGCAAGGTCTTCTCCACCGCCCCCGAGGCCCATACCGACCTGCTGCCTGAGGATATCGGCCTGGGCCCCTATGACACGGCGATGCGGGAGCTTCTGGCGCGAGAGCAGGAGGCGCGGAAGCTCTGCGGCCGGCATGTAACGAAGCCCGGTGGCGACGTGCCGGGGCTCGTGGCCTGGTGGACCTTCGACGAGGCGGATGACAGCCCCGTGGCCCTGGACTACTCCGGCCATGGCCTGGGCGGCATGGTGACGAAGGCGACCCACGCCCCCGGCCACGTCGGCCAGGCCCTGGTCTGCGAGGGCGGCAGCGTCACCGTCCCGCCCCACCCGGCGCTGTCGCTGGCGGCGCTGACGGTCGAGTGCTGGGTGAAGACCGACGTGCCGGGCCAGAGCGACAAGTGGATCGTGAACCACATCTTCAGCGGGGGCACGAACACGGGCTACCGGCTGGGGCTGTCGGGCGGCAAGCCGTGCTTCGGCGTGCCGGTCACGAGCTTCAGCCACCACCTGACCGGCAGCAAGCCGCTGCCGACCGGGCGCTGGGTGCACCTGGCGGGGACCTTCGACGGGCAGACGATCAGGGTCTATATGGACGGCGAGGCGTGCGGCGCGATGGACCGCCCCGGCCCGGCCAAGCCCAACACGCTCCCCCTGTGCCTGGGCAGCTACGAGGCCGGGCACCGGGCCTGCTTCACGGGCCTGCTGGATGAAGTGAAGCTATGGGACCGGGCGCTGACGGCGGAGGAGATCAGCGACAGGGCATCGGCAGGCCCGCAGTAATGCACCCTCCCGGCCCCGCCTCACCACCCCATCTTCAGCGGCTTCGGTGGCGGCTCCTGCCACTGCTCGCCCGGCAGGTAGTAGCCCAGCGCCTTCAGCAGCGGCACATACGGCAGGTAGGGCACAACCACCTTCCCCACGCGCCGTCCCAGACCCAGGAACCCGAGCCGCAGCCGGTACGGCAATACCTGGCGCTTGGGCACCAGCACGATCCCCTGCGGCACGCCGGTCCAGTGCCAGTCCCACGTCCACGCCATGAGCTGCGCCCAGGGCAGCTCCCACTGCGGCCGCCCGAGCAGTTCCAGCCGGATGCTCTTGGGCGACAGCACGACCTCGGTCTGCGTCCACACCAGAGCCAGCACCCAGACGCACGTGAACCCGACGGCCAGCACGGTGTTGTAGACCATCAGGTTCATCCCGAAGGCGCCGAAGTGCACGCGGAAGGCGGCGTCGAGGGCGCCCTGCAGGACCAGCGTGCCCCAGAAGAACGCCGTGGGCAGGCCGATCTCAATCAGCGCCCGAGGCTCCAGGATGCGGAAGCGTTGTTCGTTCATGGCCGGTGAGTGGCGGGGTCCGTGTGGTGCTGCGCCCAATGCCCCGCCCTGGTCCGCCGCAGGGCATTTCGCCGCCGGTCAGTCGGCCCCTCTGCCTGCCGGGCCAAAGAAAACGGCGCCCCGTTGCCGAGGCGCCGTCTGGTATCACAGCGGTGATGGGCAGTTAGTTGCCGCTGATGCTGTACTCGCAGTTCCCGGTGGCGCACTTGATGTTGTTGATCTTGTTCCACTTGGAGTGGCCATCGCAGTACACGAAGTTGCTGCCGTCGTTGTGGCGGTACAGCGCCGGGTAGGCGGCCTTCGTGAACTCGCTGTTCACACCATGGACATCCGCGCCGTCGGTATTGGAGACGGACTGGCTGCCTTCAGTCTCCATCAGCAGCACACACTGCGCGGGGTACTGGATGGAACCCAGCGACTGAGCGGCCGGCGGCTCGCACGTGGAGCCGGCATTGGCCCAGTGCACTTCATTCATGCCGTAGCCAGAGTTGTAGCCATAGTCCGGGACGCTGCCGAACGGGCTGGAGAGCTTCTTGCTGGGGCACTGGAAGATCTGGGCATTCTTGCAGTACGCCAGGACCGAGCCGCGCCAGGTGTAGTCTACGCCCGAGGTGCCGTCGCCGCTGGCGTCAGCGTCAACCCAGCTCTGGGGCAGCGACTCGTCGTAGTCCTGCGCGTACGACATGAGTGCTAGGCCGACCTGCTTGCCGTTGGCCAGACAACTGCTTTGCCGCGCCTTCTCCCGGGCCTTCGCGAACACCGGGAAGAGGATGGCTGCCAGGATAGCGATGATGGCTATGACCACCAGCAGCTCGATGAGTGTGAAACCGGTCCGTCGCATTGGGTATGCCTCCCTGGACGCCTCCGTGTCCAGCCCTGCGGGGCTGGTATGGGAGCGTTAACACGCCCCATGGCGCAGCGTATTCGGCGGGAATATGAGGGGTTCCTGCAACGTCATAAGGATTTACTCAAGTTTTTTCGCAGCCCCGGTTACTTCCGGTCCTGCTCCACCTGCTGCGCCCCGGCCGTGTCCGGCGCGGCGGTCTGCGCCTGCAGGAAAGCGTCGTTCTGGGGCAGCGACAGCGTGTAGCGCGGCGTCGGGTCCAGCCACAGCGTGCCCCGCGTCAGCTTGCACTCCAGCAGGTGCCCCCCGCCGGTCCGCGCCTCGTTCAGGAAGTGCCAGTGGAAGCCGGGCATGTTGGACCCGGCCACGTAGTACGGGCAGTACAGCCCCACCAGGCTCCCCTTCACCTCGCGGAACTCGAAGGTCGGCTGCTTGGCTGCCACGTCCAGCAGCTTCGGATAGGGCTTGTGCTGGCGCGGCACGCTCCGGGTCTTCACGTACGCGAACTCCCCGTCCAGCCGCAGCACGCAGAAGAGGTTCCGGCTCGGCAGCTTTCCCAGGGCCAGGGCCGCGAGCCCCTTGAGGTCCAGAGGCTGATCCAGCCGCACCTCACTGTCACGGTCGAGATACGTGACTGCCGCGAAGGGGCTGCCCATGTGGCTCGTGGCCCGGTGCACCGACCCGTCGGCCCGCACCTGGTAGACCCTTCCGTCGAGCACAACCATCTCCCCGTCCACTGCCTCGAAGCAACCCAGGCCGGTGTCGCCATGCTGGCGCAGCTCGCCCACACTGATGGCGCGGTCGAACACGCCCGCCAGCAGCGCGTCGAGGGTCGAGACCTGGAAGAGCGTCTCGCGGTCCTGGGCCAGCGCCATCGAGCCCGCCAGCAGGAGCGTCACCAAGGCCAGTCGTACGGTCCGCATCGCATCTGTCTCCTTGTTGCCTACTATCCATTATCTGCTATGTACTCTCTGCTATCTGCTATCTACTGCCGTTCACGCCCATTGCTCCGCCTTCGCGATGGCCAGCTTCGCCCACTCGTGCAGCCGCCGTGGGTGGCCACCGAGGGTCTGCAACTCCCGCAGCACGATCTGGTAGTAGTGGCCCTGCAGCTTGCGCAGGCCCTCGTCCAGGTGCTGTTCGACCCTGTCCAGGGTGTCCGGCAACGTCACCTCGGCGGCCGCCTGCCGCCACATGATGCAGTACTTCTGGCCGCAGGCGGCGACGACCTGGTCCAGGTCGGTCCAGGCCGAGCACACGAAAATGCGCAGGTTGGGGATCGAGAGCACGCCCTGTATCTTGGTGGTCAGGTCCTCGCAGCAGCCGTAGTGGACCAGGCCGAACTGCTGGAAGATGGGCTTCTGGTAGCTCAGCAGGAACTCCTCCCACTGCCGGGGCGAGACCTCATCGAACTCCTGGCTGTTGCCATCGGCCCACAGGTTGTGCAGGCGCACCTGCCCCGGCGGCGGGGCGCCGTTGATCGGGTCCGAGCAGTGCATCCCACCGGTGTTGTTGGGGGTCAGCAACCCGCTCTCCTCAACGCTGCGCAGGTCCCGCAGGCACGCCTCGAGGACCTTAGCCATCAGCCGGTGGATCAGGTGGGGCTGGACATACAGGTCCAGCATCATCCCGCCCAGCCCGCGGAGCTGGTCCAGGTACGCCCCCAGCGTCTGGTGCAGGTGCGGCCCGCAGGTCCGGCGCACCGGCAGGATGTCGCCGAGCACCTCGTCCGCGCGCGATAGCGCCTCCTCGGTGCGGGCGGGGTTGTAGGTGAACGTGGGCAGCGTGACGCGCTCGAAATCCTCGGGCGTCTTCAGCGGCGGCTCGTAACGCCAGCCGCCCAGGTCGGTGCTGTCCACGAGCACCTGGGTGCGCAGCCCCCACGTGTACTGACTGTCACAGTCGAAGACCGCGGGCACGTCCCACCAGCCCTCGAAGACGTGGTCATCGCCAATGTCATGTTTGACCAGGTCCATGCGCAGGCGCCGCTCCATGCCGCGCAGGAACGGGTTCTCACACTGGAAGTCCGCCTCGGGCAGCAGCTCCGGCCAGCACCCGGCCGGCCGCAGCCACACCGGCGCCCGGTCCGGCCGCCGCAGGCCGTTGACATCACGCCACCGCCGGCGCCGCTGCTCGTACTCGGGGCTGGCGGCGAGTTCCGCCACCCGCCGGGCCAATTCCCGCACGTGCTCGCGCTCTGTGTCTATCGAGGGCATGGCATTCTCCTACCAGCGATGGCCGTGCCGTTGGAGCGCGGCTCTCCAGAGCCGCACAGGCCGTTCCGCCCCGCAGGCCACAATGCCCTTGCGTCCTGCGGAGCGTCGTACTATACTTGCCGCAGGTTCGTTCGACCTCCGGCGGCACAAGTCCTGTCCGCCGGCACAACCGGGTGTGGTGGCGGTGTGGTGGACTATGGGTTCATCCCTCACGGGCTGCGGCTGGAGAGCCGCGGCTACCGCGGAGAGCGCACGAGGGTCGCGAAGCATTTCGTGACCCTTTTTGGCTTGTGGACGACGGGGTGCTGGCGCGTGCTCAACAGGGGTCCTGCCCCTTTGCGGCATCATCAGAGAGCAGGGAGGACGGGTCATGAGAAAGCTGTGGGTCATGCTGCTAGTCGGAACGCTGCTGCTGTCGTTCGCGGCCGGCGCGTGGGCAGCGCCAACGGTCGAGGACCTGAGCAACCAGGTCAAACAGCTCCAGGACGCGCTCAAGCAAGCCCTGGACCGCATCCAGAAGCTCGAGGCCCAGAAGGCGGCCCCGCCGCCAGTACAGCCCGCCGCACAGCCCGCCGCCGCGCCACCGTCACGCTGGTATGACAAGATCACCGTCAGCGGCTACACCCATGCGCGCTACGAGGACCGCCGCATGACCATGCCGGCCGCCTCGCCGCCGGCGGCCTTCAACCCTGACAGCGCCACTCGTGCCCGCGATGAGTTCCTCATCCGCCGCATGTATCTGAACTTCATCTCCAAGCCCAATGACCGCACCACCGCGGTCGTCTCCCTGCGGCGCCTGGGCACCAAGGATCAGAACATTGATCTCGAGGCCCTGTTCGTCAACTACGTGCTCAGCGATCTGTGGAGCGTGGAGTTCGGGCGCGTCTACAACAGGTTCGGCTGGGATGCGTTCGAGAGCAGCTCCAAGCGCTTGCCCTTCGACCGCTTCCCCGGCGTCGAGGGCTACGGCGCCGCCGGCTTGCGCGGCCTGTACTGCAACGGCCCCACCGACCAGGGCGTCTACTTCATCCGCAAGTCCGCGGGCGACTGGGAACCGACCGCGTACTTCGGCCTCGTCAACGGCAACTTCATCAGCCCCGACAACAACGCCAACAAGACTGTCAGCCTCGACCTCAAGTGGCGCCGGGACGTCGTGGACTTCGGGGTCAGCTACATCGGCGGCGAGTTCACCGAGACCGTGGGCACTTCCCCGATGACCACCGACCGCGAGATGTTCGGCTTCTTCGTGCACACCGACCCCAGCCCCTGGAGCCTCCAGGGCGAGTGGATCATCGGGCGCCTGTTCGGCCAGGAAGTCACCGGCTTCTATGGCCAGATCGCCCGCAAGGTCGGCCAGGGCACGCCGTACATCCGGTTCGAGCAGTACAACCCCAGCAAGGACATCTTCGGGGATCTGTACAATGCCTGGAAGTTCGGCTATGCCTACCAGATGGACAAGAACAACGAGCTGACCCTCGAGTACCTGTACGCCGAGCGCGACACCGTGGACGTCGGCCAGTTTGGCCTGCAGTGGCAGTTCAGCCTGTAGGCCGGCGCACCACCTGAAGCAGCCAAGACGGGACAGGCCACGCGGCCTGTCCCGTCTCTTTCTCTACTCCGTTCGTGGACTCTCAGTACCCCAGGCTGCGCAGGTAGTCCCGGTTCTTGCGGGCCGCCTCTTCCATCGGCACTGTCGCCCGGTCCAGCTCCACCGACACCCACCCGTCGTACCCGATCTCCTCCAGCGCCGTCAGCACGCCGGGTACGTCGAGCCCCATGTTGCCATCCCCCAGCTCCTTGAACCAGCCCGCCTCGCCGAACTTGCTCCCCGGCCAGTGCCACGTCGGCGGGTCCACGGCCCAGAAGTCCTTGAGGTGCACATGGCCGATGCGGTCCCGGTGCGCCCACAGCGTCGCCAGCGCGTCCGAGCCCGCGCATGTCAGGTGGCCCGTGTCCAGCAGCAGCTCCAGCCCCGGCGCCGCGGCCAGCAGCCGGTCGGCATCCTCCTTGGTCTCAATGAACGTGCCGATGTGCGCGTGATGGAAGGGCTTCATGTGATGCTGCTGGCACAGGGCGATGATGTCGGCCAGACCCGCGGCCGCCGCGGCGAAATCGGCGTCGCTCGGCGTGGGGGACTGCTTCCGCGCGGCCGGGACTTCCACCGCGCTGTTGCCCAGGGTCGCGTTGAACCGCACCTTGTCCTCGGGCGTCGGCCCGCCCACATTGATCAGGTGCAGTCCCCGCTGCGCCGCCAACGTGGCGGTCTGCACCAGTTCCTCGGCCGTCTGCGGGCCGAAGCCCTCGCAGCCCTCGTAGCCCGCCGCAGCGACGTTGTCCAGCACCCACTCCGGCTCTTGCTTCTCCCGGCCGGCATACTGGATGAGATGACAGGCGATTCTGAATGGCGCCATCGGCATTGTCTCCCTCGTCGTGATTGGACTGTGCGTCTGCTCGTGCTGCTTCGCCTACTTCTTCGGCCCGTACACCCCTAAGGTATACAATGAATACCCGTACTGCGTTCCCCGCTTGCGGCCTGTTAGCCGCACATACCGCGCCGGGGTGGGCGCGAAGCTGACGACCTCCTCGTCCCCCGCCCCGTTCTCGGTGGCGTACACCTGCCGCCACTGCTCCCCGTCCAGCGACACCTCGATCACATAGCTGCTGGCGAACGCCGTCTCCCACCGGAGCAACACGCGCCCGATCGTCGCCGCCTCCCCCAGGTCCACCCGGAGCCACTGCGGGTCGCTGAACTGCGACGACCACCGCGTGTCGCCGTTCCCGTCCACCGCACAGTCCGCCCGGGTCTGCTCGTTCTCCACCGATGACGCCTGGACCGGCTTGCCCAGCGCCAGATCGGGCCCCAGGTCCGCCGCCGCGTCCTGCCACTCGCCCAGGTGCGGGATCGGCCGGGTCCAGTCCGCACTGAGGGTGAGGTTCCCCCGCAGCCGCAGGTCCCGCGAGGACGCGCCGACCTCGACCTGATAGACCCCGGCGTCGGCGCGCCACTGCTTGCCGGGCACGTCGCAGTACGCCAGCGCCGGGGCCTCGAGGGTGAACGTCACCGGCTTGCCCTCGCCGGGCTGCAGCGCCACCCGGGCGAAGCGCTTCAGCTCGCGCGGCGCCTTCGGCACGCGCGGTCGCGGGTCGTGCAGGTAGAGCTGCACGACCTCCTCGCCGGCGCGTGGGCCGGTGTTGCGCACCGTCAGCGACACCTGCACCGTCCCCGCCGGGGCGAGGGTCTCCGGCGTGACCCGCAGGTCGTCGTAGGCGAAGGTCGTGTACGACAGCCCGTGCCCGAAGGGGAAGAGCGGGGCGATCCCGCGCGCGTCGAAGTGCCGGTAGCCGACGAGGATCCCCTCGGCGTACTGCACCTGTCCCGCGCCGCCGGGATAGTGGCCCCAGTCGGGGTAGTCCTCGCGCTTCGCGGCGAGCGTGTCAGGCAGCTTGCCCGAGGGGTTCACATCGCCGAAGAGCACGTCCGTCACGCTCTGCCCGCCCTGCTCGCCCAGGTACCACGCCTCCAGCACCGCCGGCGTCTGCTTGATCCACGTGTCCATCAGCAACGGCGTGCCGTTGGTCAGCACGACCACCGTGCGCGGGTTGGCGGCGACGACGGCCCGGATGAGGTCCGCCTGTAGCTCGGGCAACCGCAGGCTGTCGCGGTCGCGCCCTTCGCTTTCGTGGAAGGAGGACAGCCCCACGAGCACTATCGCCGCGTCCGACTGCTGCGCCGCGGCGACGGCCTCCCGGATCTGCGGATCATGCTCCGGCGCGACCCCCGGCGCGCGCCAGCCCAGTGTCACCGCCGCGTCGCCGGAGTTCTGGTAGTACTCCACCTGCAGGTCATAGGCCCGCCCCGCTTCCAGGCGCACCGTGACTGAGCGCGCCTCCAGCGCGTGATCCTCCCAGTTGCTGATAAGCGCCTTGCCATCGAGCGTGAGTCGCGAGCCATCATCGCTCGCGACGCCCAGCCGGTACTCACCACTCCGGGTCGGCGTGAGCTTGCCCGTCCAGCGCACCGAGTAGTCACTGCCGCCCAGTCCCTCCACCGGGGGCTTGCCCTGCCACCGGAAGTCCACGACGGCGTCGGTCCGCGTCAGCACCGGGCGACCCTCGAGCTTCCGTCCTTTGAAGTACTCACCGCGCAGACCGTGCTCACCGTCTGGCCCGCCGGCGGGGGTGAGGAACTCGCTGCCGATGACCGGCGGCGGCTCATCGCCCATGTCCGCGCCCTTGGCGTAATTGATCGTCACCCCCGGCCCCACTCGCGCCCGGATCGTGTCGAGCGCGCTCACGCTCTGGAAGGCGGTCACGTAGCCGCTGCCACCCATGGCCAGGCGGTTCACAGCGGCATTCGGGCCGATCACCGCCAGCGAGCGGAGCTTCGCCGGGTCCAGCGGCAGCAATCCGCCGTCGTTCTTGAGCAGCACGATGGCCCGCGCCCCGGCCTCGCGCACGAGCTGGCGGTGGGCGGCGCAGTTCACAACAGTGTTGTCGGGTGTCTTGGGGCCATCGAGGAGCCCGACGCGGATGACGGTGCGCAGGATCCGTCGCACCTTGTCATCAATGAGGCCGCGGCTGACCTTGCCCTCCTGCACCGGCGGGGTCAGCCTGTCCGGGTTCATGTGGGCGCCGGTGGGCATCTCCAGATCGGTGCCGCCGGTGGCGACCCCGAGCGGGCTGTGTGCCGCCCCCCAATCGGTCATGACGCATCCGTCGAACCCCCACTCGTCCTTGAGGATGGTCGTCAGCAGATAGCGGTTGGCCGAGCAGTACGTGCCGTTGAGGCGGTTGTAGGCGTTCATCACCGCCCACACGTGGGCTTCCTGCACGGCGGCTTGGAAGGCGGGCAGGTACAGCTCGCGCAGCGCCCGCTCGTCCACCTGGGCGCTGATGGTCCCGCGCTGCCACTCCTGGTTGTTGACTGCGAAGTGTTTGACACAGGCCGCCGCGCCCGTGCTCTGCACCCCGGTGACATAGGCCACCGTCATGCGCGACGCCAGGTAGGGGTCTTCGCTGAAGCTCTCGCCGTTGCGCCCGCCCTGGGGGGTGCGGTGCAGGTTGACACACGGCCCGAGGATGATCTGCGCGCCGACGCCCTTGTGCTGCACCTCGCGCCCGATGGCCGCCCCGATCCGCTGCACGATCTCCGGGTCCCAGGTGGCGGCCATGGCGATGCCGCAGGGGAAGACCGTCGCAGGGCCAGAGGTGCCGGGGCCGCCGCCGCGGACGCCGATGGGCCCGTCGCACATGCCCATCGCGGGCAGACCCAGGCGCTCGATCGGCCGCGTCCCAAACCCCGTGCCGCCCAGCAGTGACAGCTTCTCTTCGAGCGTCAGCCGCCCCAGGAGATCGCTGACGCGGGCTTCCAGCGGGGCCCGAGGGTCGCGATAGAGGGGCGTCTGGTCAGCCGCGGCCGGCCACACCCCCAGCAGGAAACAGCCCACGATCCCCAGCAGCAGCGCGCGGGTGGTGTCCATGGTCTCAGGTTCAACCGTCGCCCCCCTCTCTCCTGCAATGACCGCGTGCGCCGCCTTGTCCTCGGTTCCCGGTTCGCGATGGCCGGTTCCGGGTGCATTCCTCGGTTGTCGGTGCTGGTGCTAGTGTCGTGCCTTTGAAAAACATATACAGTTAGACGGCCCTCGGCTGGCCGGTGTAGGTCCAGCGGTAGGGATGCGCCTCATCGGCGTTGTAGTGGTCGATGAAGCGCATCACTTTGTCGTTCAGGTCGGTCAGACTGCCGAAGCTGCCGCGCTTGAGCAGGCGCTGTTGCA